>NZ_LLXS01000016.1:0-87000 GCF_001431585.1 Stenotrophomonas pictorum JCM 9942
AACCGGTCAGCGGCTGACCGGCCGATCATGCCCCGGGCCGCGCAACATTGCTGCGCGGCCCTTCTGTTTTCGGCAAAAGTGGAAGCGGGTCACGGTAAAGGGGTGTCTGGTCTGCGAGTCTTCGGCAACAGTCGTTTGTGCCGGCGTGCTGTGAACTCGCCGAATTCCATCTGCGGCACAATCGGCTCCACTTACGTGTCATGGAGGACCGATGAAGCCGATTTCTCTATCCGTTATGGCACTGTTCCTGGCCGGTATCGGCACCGCATGCGGAGCACGTTCGATGTCTGACCCGATCGCATCCAATCCTTACGCGGATGTAAAACACAGGGCGCCGCCGCAGCCCGAACTCAAGCGCAACCCCACGCCCACCCCGTACGAAATCACGGTGACTTTGAAAGACGCGCCGGGGCCATTCGCCTCGATCAAAGGCTTCATGCAGTACGAGACGAAACTGGCCGATCCCTGTCTGCCGGATCTGGGGGGCATGGCCGGTACGCGGATGCGGATCAAGGAAAACGTGCCGTTCGAACTGCAACAGGTCAATGTCGATACCTATCGTGGTGTGATCTATACCGATCTGTTCGAGGACCACGATTACTTTGGTCTGGGGAGCTGCCATGTGGGCCTTGTAGCAGCAAGGGTGGAGTTGCGGCCAACCGGAGCGACGACCGAAAGCGCATTTGTTGAATACCTGTCGCTGGATGAAATCCAGAAGCAGACTCCCATGCATTCGGGATTTCTGAAGCGTCAGTATCCCGCAGGGACGTTCGGTGGCGCATCTGTTCCTTCATTCCGGGAAGGAACCCAGATGCGCGCCAGAGTGGATGGGAAAGACCTCTTCGGCATCGAGCTTGTTGCCCATAAGCGGAACTGACCGGGCATGGACACGACCATCAATTCCAGGTTGGCCGTAGATGTGTATGAGGCGGCGAAGCCGCGTCAAGAAGAAGAATGGTTTGATCTTGATGGACACAGGATCAAGGTTGTCAGGCGCTTCGATGATGAATCCGGCTATCAGGGAGTTCTGTATGAAAGCCTGCAGACCGGTGAGCTGATCCTTGCCCACCGCGGCACCGAGTTCGACAAGCAACTGGTCAAGGATGGTCTTATCGCCGACGGTGGAATGGTGATGTTTGGAGCGAACAGCCAGGCCAAAGCTGCGATGAACGCAACAGAGTTCGCGTTGGAATATGCGAAGAACAATGCTGAAGCCTGTGGAGCAATGCCACTCTCAGTTGTTGGTCATTCTCTTGGTGGAACGCTGGCGCAGATCACCGCTTACCGCTATGGCCTGCGCGGTGAGACCTTCAACGCCTATGGTGCTGCAGGTCTGACCGCCGACCTGCATGAAGGGGGCAGCCAGATCATCAACCATGTGCGTGCGACCGACTTTGTGAGCGCTGCGAGTCGGCATGTCGGCGAAGTCCGTGTTTACGCCGCACAGAAGGATATTCAAGCATTGGAGTTGGCTGGGTACGCCAACGATGACCGTCGTTTCACTGATCTACGCAATCCGCTGGCCGTAGTGGCTGGCGTTGGCGTCGAGGCGCACTACAGCCGCAACTTCCTCGCGGACAATGATCTCGGTATCGGCGGCTCGATCACCGGTGCTGAGAATGCCGCCCGCTACGAACAGTACAAGCCGATGATCGATAAGTACCGCGCGGACGTGGCCACGCTCCACAACACACTGGCGCTGCCACGGAACGTTGTCGACGGTGTCGTTGACCGGGCCCGCAACGTGTTCGCCGGACGTGACATGCAGGAACAGCCCGCGGCATTGCGACAGACCGGCTGTGCATTGCCTGCATCCGTTGATGCCCGCGATCCTGCACACCCGGATCACGGGCTCTACGTGCAGATCCAGCAGGGCATGAGGGCGGTGGATGCCATTCTTGACCGGGTCCCGGACGCAGCGACAGATCGCGCCAGTGCGCGACTGTTCGCGGAGGCCAAGGCCGGTGGCATCACCCGTGCCGACCATGTGCTGATGAGCCCGGGAGGCGCTGCCCCTGTCGCAGGTCCCAACCTGTTTGTTGTCCAGGGCGCGTTGAATGACCCGGCGCACCTGCGCGTGCAGGTGAGTTCATCCGAAGCCGTGGCCACTGCCGTGGAGCAGTCTTTTGAGCGTGCTGCGCTCTTTGAAAAGCGGCAGGCCGCTTCGCCTTCGCAACAGATGCAACAACAGGAACAGGGCGCACCCCGTCTTTCGATGTGAGGGCGCGCGCTTGCCGATAGCACGGCGGGTGCGCGCCGATTCACTATTTCATCGCCTCTATCGCTGTCCGGCGGTGCGTCTCAACGGTGTAGTCCACAGGAACACCTGCACCCCCCCGACTTTTCGGATGCCGATGTCGAAAGCGTCTGGTTCCGATTCCGCAAAGGCGTTCTGCTTTCGTCCCGTTTGGATCAACGTGCCCGTCATGGAGGACTGATGAAATCGATACTTCGCATCCTTGGGGCGCTGCTGCTGAGCAGTGTGTTTACGGCATGCGGCGTTGGCTCTTTCACCTCAGGTGCCTACGCGGATGTGAGGCATAGAGCGCCGCCGCAGCCCGAACTCAAGCGCAACCCCACTCCCACCGCGTACGAACTGACGGTGACGCTGAAAGACGCGCCGGGTCCATTCGCCTCGATCAAAGGCTTCATGCAGTACGAGACGAAACTGGCCGACCCGTGTCTGCCGGATCTGGGGGGCATGGCCGGTACGCGGATGCGGATCAAGGAGAACGTGCCGTTCGAACTGCAACAGGTCGATGCCGATACCTATCGCGGTGTGATCTATACCGACCTGTTCGAGGACCACGATTACTTTGGTCTTGGTCCATGTCGCGTCGGCTTTGTCGAGGCGCGAATAGATCTAAATCCAGATGGCGGCAGTACTTCGACGCGTTTCATTGGTGGTGTCGATGGTGGCGAGATTGAAACGGAAAGCGCTGTTGACGTCTATTTCCCCCGTAGGCAATACGGTCGAAATGATATGGATGGCGTGGGTGTGCCGGGTATGCGGCCGGGAACCCCTTTTCATGAACGCTGGAAAGCTGAAGATCTGTTTTCCGTGGAGATGTCAGTCCTGAGGAAGCCATGAGTCCCTCAACGGATGCGATGGCCGTAATTGCCGTCGACAGCTACGTTGACCCACGCAGCCGTGGCGATGATGAGACGATCAAGATCGATGGACATGGGTTCCACGCGATCAACCACTTCAATAACCCGGCTGGATATCAGGTAGCCGACTATCAGGACGAGGTGACGGGCCAGCTGGTTGTCATCCATAGCTGTACGGCCTGCGACAAGTCACTTATCGAGGAGTGAGCACCGCTCCCGATACGATTCCCGCGAGCAACGAGAGGTAACGGTAAGAAGCGATGCGGGCAACGGAGTACGTCCTCAAGACACCGCTGCGGCAGATGATCCGGCAGCTTCCAGTTCATGCCGACTTTCGTCGTTGCGCTGCTCCTCGACCAGCCGCAGGAACAGCTGCGCCAGCGTCACCACATCCTGATGGTTGTGCTCACCGACACGGCGCAGGTTGCGGGCGCTGCCGCCGCGCAGATAGCCCAGCCACGCCGCCGGGGCTTCGGAGCCGGGCAGGTCATCCTCGCGGGCGATCTGCAGCAGCTGCCGTTCGATGGTGCCCAGCCTGCAGTTCTCCCAGGTGCCGCGATAACGGCGGCGGGTCGGGAACAGCAGGTCCACATGGTCCAACGCCGAAATGGGATCGCCACGCCGTGCCAGCCGGTAGCGCGTCTTCAGCAGCGGCGCGTCGTAGCAGCGGCCGTTGTAGCTGGACAGCACGGTGGACGGCGCCAGCCAGCTGGCGAACAGCTCCAGCATCGCGCTCTCGGCGGCCATCGTGGCCATCAGCAGCTGGCGCACACGCAGGCCTTCACCACGCGCGGCATCACGATGCCAGTCGGCGACGCCGACCATGAAGGCGCGGGTGCCGGTGCCGCCGGCCAGACCGGTGGTTTCGGTATCGAAGAACAGCAGATCGTGCGGGGCCACCGCCTCATCGGGGCGCTTGCTGAAAGCCAGCGACAGCGGCTGCGCGGGAATTGGCTGGGGCAGAAAGGCTTCGATCAGATGCAGGCCGGGCGCGATCTCGCTGCCGGGCAATTCGCGATCAACGGGGCCCGCAGGTTCGGCGCGCAACGGAGCGCCGGCAGCCCGCTTGCGGGTGGCGAGCAGGCGCCGCAACACGTCGCCATCCTGCGGCCGGCGCACAGCTGGCCGCGTGGAAGTTGCGGCAGGCGCACGCGGTGCCGCGACCGCTTTGTGCTGGATCTGCTCGACCCAGCCGAACACCGAGGTTTCGCGCGGCGCCGGTGGATGTTGTTGCGCGCGCGCTGTCGTATCGCCGTGCGCGGGCAATGGCGGTGTGGCGACATCTGCGATGGGGGAGGCGGTGGCGTTTTCCGCGGTCGATGTCGGCGACGTCGCTACCGTCGCCGCGTCTGCAATCGTCCCATCGCTGTCTGGTTGCGAAGAACCTCGCGCGTCCCTTGTCGTCGCTGAAAAAGCGGAAGCGGGTGACGTCGCTGCATCCACCACCAATGCGGAAGACGGCGCAAGCGCTGCCTTGTCCACATGCCCGGCCTGTTTCCGCAGCGCTTTGAGCTTGTCCAGGCTGATGCTCATGGCAGCAGGTCGAGCGCCTCGTCCACGTCATCGACCATCACGGCGGGCACCTGATCGCAGCGCTCGGCCGACAGCAGCGCCAGTACCCGCAGCGCCAGCGAACGCGGCGTGACGTCGTTGTTGTCCTCCTGCGCGGCCAGCACCGGACCGACACAGGCCGGGCAGCCGGCGCTGCAGTCGCAACGCTCGACCAGTTCCAACGCGCGCTGTACCAGCTCGTCCTGACGCTGCCACAGCGGCTCGCTCAGGCCCACGCCGCCGGGGAAGTTGTCGTACAGGTACACCGTCGGCACGAAACTCTGCATCAGTTCCACCGTGGTCTCGCCGGCGTCGTTGCCACGCAGCTGCCCGCGGCCGGTCTGGTCGGCGATTGCAAACCAGGCGCCATCGCCGCTGCCCACCGCCTTCTGCAGGTCGCGCGCATCGGCCATCACCGCCACCGTGGCGACGATGTGCAGCGCATAGGCCGCGCCGAGGAAACCATCCAGCGCGTCCTGCTTCTGCGCGAAGCTGCGCAGCAAGGTCGCCTGCGGCAACTGCCACCACACCGCGGTGGTATGCAGTTCCTGGTCGGGCAGGTTGACCGGGCCGTAGCCGATGTTCTCGTGCGTGTAGTAGCGGATCTTCTTGTAGCCGGCCACGCGCCGCACGACATGCACCTCGCCATGGTGCGAATCGCCGCGACCGGCGCCGTTGCCGTCGAAGCGGTCCAGCACCTTGAGCTTGGTGAAGTCGATGCTGTCGGTGTAGTAGTCCACGTGCGTGCGGGTGACGTAGGCCTTGCGCCCGTCCCAGTCCAGCCGCTCCACCTGGTAGGGCGTGCTCTGCACCATGTGGATCGCGCCTTCGTACAGGGTCAGCGCGGCGGCGGAATAGTCCACCTCGGCGATGATCTGCTGCTTGCCGTCGCTGCGGTCCACCACCACGAAGTTGCCATCGGCCACCGCGCGCAGGCTCACCGCGTTGGCGGGGTAGCTGTCGGCGATCCACTCCCAGCGGTCGCCTTCCTGGTGCACCACTTCGGTCTCGGCCAGCGCCTGCAGGAACACCAGCGGGTCGATCGGCCCGAACGGCTCGCCGGCCAGGAACGGCAGTTCGAAGGCGGCGCAGCGGATGTGGTCGAACAGGATCAGCGGCTGGTCCGGCGAGATGCGTGCGTGTTCGGGCGTGGCATTGGCGAAGAAATCCGGATGTCGCACCACGTACTGGTCCAGCGGCTGGCTGCTGGCCACCATCACGCCCAGCGCCGCCTGCTGACGCCGACCTGCGCGGCCGAAGCGCTGCCAGGTGGCGGCGACGCTGCCCGGGTAGCCGTTGAGGATGACCACATCCAGCGCACCGATATCCACGCCCAGCTCCAGCGCCGAGGTGCTGACGATGCCGTCGATGCTGCCCGCGCGCATCGCCCGTTCCACCTCGCGCCGTTCGGTCGGCAGGTAGCCGCCGCGGTAGGCGCGGATGCGGGCCGGCTTGCGCGGGTCGTTGTCAAAGATGTCCTTCAGGTACTTGGTCAGCACCTCGACCATCAAGCGCGTCTGTGCGAACACCAGCGTCTTCAGGCCGCTTTTGATCGCGATGCGGGCGATGCGGTTGGCCTGCGAGCGGGCGGAGGCGCGCAGGCCCAGATCGGCGTTGATCACCGGCGGGTTCCACAGCAGCACGTGCTTGGGTCCGCTCGGCGCGCCGGACTCGGTGATCGCATGCACCTTCTCTTCCACCAGCGCCTCGGCATGCGCATGCGGGTTGCCGATGGTGGCCGAGCACAGGATGAACTGCGGTTGCACGCCGTAGAACGCGCAGATGCGCTTGAGCCGGCGCAGCACATTGGTGACATGGCTGCCGAACACACCGCGATAGGTGTGGATCTCGTCGATCACCACATAGCGCAGGTTCTCGAAGAACTGCGCCCACTTGGTGTGATGCGGCAGGATCGCCTGGTGCAGCATGTCCGGGTTGCTGACCACGATATCGCCATGCAAACGGATCGCCTGCCGCGCATCGCCGGGCGTATCACCGTCGAAGGTGAAGGCCTTGACCCCAAGATCGCCGGCCCGGTTGAGCTCCAGCAGCTCGGCCACCTGGTCCTGCGCCAGCGCCTTGGTCGGGAACAGGTACAAGGCCTTGGCATTGCCCTGCATCGCCGCGCTTACCACCGGCAGCGTGTAGCACAGCGATTTGCCAGAGGCGGTCGGGGTGACGATGGCAACGTGCTCGCCGCGCTGGCTGGCGTCCCAGGCCTGCGCCTGGTGCGAGTACAGCTGCTCGATGCCGCGCGCCTTCAATGCGGCTTTCAGCGCCTCCGGCACGTCATCGGGAATCGGCGCGTAACTGCCTTCGCGGCCGGGAAGGGTGAAGCTGCCGGTCACCCGGTCCTTGTAGCGCCGGGCCAAGCGCTGGCCCAGCAGCGAGCCGTCACGCGAAGGCAGGCCATCGGTGGTTGCCAGCGCCCGTTCGCTGGCTTCGGTGCGGGGAGCGAGGGAGAACGCCATGCACGCAACTGCCGGTCAAAGGAGCGGCATGGAAGCACACCCCGATCTCAGCGTGTGAGACGGATTTGTTTTCTACGCTGAACAGGGCCGGGCATCCACCAACAAAATCTGAAGCCGCGCCGCCGTATCCTGCGCGCTCGGCGGAACAGGCGGACGTGGATGATGGTGGCAACACGTGGATGGCAGGCGATGATGGCCGGCCTGCTGTTGGCAGGGGCGGCGCAGGCGCAGCAGACGCCGCCGTCCGCACCGGCGTTCCCGGGAACCGCCGGGGTGGCGCCCCCCATCGCGCCGCCGGCTCCACCAACGCCGGCGCAGGACAAGGTCACCACCCTGGAAGAGGTGCGCGCGCTCAAGCCCGAGGACGAGCAGCCGCTGGACCTGTACCGCTTCAAGAGTCCGGTCGCACCTGCGCCCAACCGTTTCAGCAAATCCTGGAGCGAGCCGCCCACGCCCGAACAGGTCAGCCTCAGTGGTGGCTACCTTTTCATGGGCATCAACTACGGGCTGATGGCCGCGGCCAAGGGCCTGCATAAACTCACCAATGGCCGTGACCAGATCCAGTCCGCCATCGCCCGCCCGCCACCGGAGTTCGACGCAGAACAGCAGCGCCGCGCGCTGCTGTTCTGCCAGCAGCAGGGGGACTGCCCGGCGCCGCCGGGTTCGTGAGTCGAACGGTCCATGCCGACAGGAGGGTGCCCGCGGGGCTTCACCGGCGCTGGGTGGGCGCGGCGGGTTCCGTTAAAGTAGCGCCATGAACAAAGAAAAGATCACCGGCGGCCTGCTCATCGCCATCGAAGGCATTGATGGCGCTGGCAAATCCACCCTCGCGCGCAAACTGGCGGGGGTGCTGGAATCTGCCGGTGCGGAAGTCGTCCTGAGCAAGGAGCCGACCAATGGCCCCTGGGGGACGCGCCTGCGGGAAACCGCGGCTACCGGAAGGCTACGCCCGGAAGAGGAGGTGGAATACCTGCTTCTGGATCGCCAGCAGCATGTGGAAGAGATCATCAGGCCGGCGCTGGACAGGGGGCAGATCGTCATCCTGGATCGCTATTTCCCTTCGATGGTGGCGTATCAGGGCGCTGCGGGTCTGCCGGTGGAGCAAATGCTGCATTCCAATGATTTCGCACCCCGGCCGGATCTGCTGCTTTTGCTGGACCTGACGCCGGCACAAGGGCTGCAGCGGATCCGCGCGCGCGGTGATGTGCCCAATCATTTTGAAACGGCCCAGAATCTGGAGCGCTGCCGCGAGATCTTCAATCAGCTGGAGTTGCCCGGCAAAACGGTGATCGATGCCAGCCGGGGTGAAGCCGAAGTGCTGGGGGATGCACATGCCGCCACCGTGGCCGCCCTTACCAGGCGGATTGCGGAAGATGGGGGCCTGACGCCGGAAAATGTCCAGAAACTGGAGCGCCTCACGGCCGCGGTTGCCTCCTGACCTGCGGAAGCGGCGCCCGGTTCTCCCGGACCGGTGTCCACGCACTGCCCGTGTCTGCCGGGCGGTGGCGGCCCGGAGCGTTTGCGGTGGCTGCATCCCGCGCTCCCCATGGCGTCTAATACGTGCATGAATTCCCCACCCCCGCGCCCGTCACCGCGGCGTACCGCCGCCACGCCTGCCGCGGCGACGCCCGGCCTGCATCCCCGCAATCGCCACCAGGGCCGCTATGACCTGCCACGGCTGGTTGCCGCCAACCCGGCGCTGAAGGCGCACCTGGTCCGCACGCCGGCGGGCACGCAGAGCATCGATTTCAGCGATCCGCTGGCGGTGCGCGAGCTCAACCGCGCGCTGCTGGCCAGTGATTACGGCATCAGGCACTGGGATATTCCCGAAGGCTACCTGTGCCCGCCGGTGCCGGGCCGGGTGGACTACCTGCACGGACTGGCCGATCTGCTGGCCGCCGATGCCGGCGGCACGATCCCGCGCGGACCGCACGTGCGCGTGCTGGATATCGGCGTCGGTGCCAACTGCATCTATCCGCTGCTTGGGCAGGCCGAATACGGCTGGTCGTTCGTTGGCAGCGATATCGATCCGGACGCGTTGCAGTGCGCCGCCGCCAACCTCCAGGCCAACGGTCTGGCCAAGGTGATCGAGCTGCGCCAGCAGCATGCGCGTGGCAGCCTGTTCGCCGGACTGCTGCAGCCGCAGGACCGCTTCCAGCTGACCATGTGCAATCCGCCGTTCCACAGCTCGGCCAAAGAGGCCGCGCAGGGCAGCCAGCGCAAGCGCCGCAACCTCGGCAACGCGCGGGCGCCACGCGGCAGCCGGGCGCCGGCATTGAACTTCGGTGGCCAGGCCAACGAGCTGTGGTGCACCGGCGGCGAAGCCTCGTTCCTGCGCCGGATGATCAAGGAAAGCGTGGTGTTCCAGACGCAGGTGCTGTGGTTTTCCTCGCTGGTGGCCAAAAGCGAGCATCTGCCCGACCTGCACAAACAGCTGACCAAGGCCGGCGCCGCCGAGGTGCGCGAGGTCGCCATGGCCCAGGGCCACAAACAGAGCCGCTTCGTGGCGTGGAGTTTCCACGCGCCGGCCGCGCGCAGGGCGTGGTTGCAGGAGTAGGTCGCGGGGGGGAGGGATAAAACCTGCTTTGGCAACCGGCCCAGCCGCCCACAGCCCGGGCCAATGCCGACATTTCCGTCGGCGCCTGGCCGCACGCGGCGGGATGCCTGTCAGGCCGCCGGACCTCGCGCAGGTATTTCGGGTATACAGGAATGCGCTTTGCCCGCCGTTTCCCTGACCGACTTTCGAGGATCAACGTGCTGACCCATTACCGTGCTGGAAGACTCGTCGCCAAGATTTTCATCAGGCTGGCCTGGGCCATTTTGATGGCCTTCGCTCTCATCCTGTTGATCGGGTTGCCCGGCTATTTCCTGTTTACCGGCAACTCCATCGCCGGGAGTTTGCAGCTGCTTCCCCATTCTGTTTTTCCCCTGCTGCCGTTGACATATGCGTGTCTGGCGACCGTGCTGTTCGGCCATGTCGCGCTGGCGGTGTTCGACATGGCCGATGCGGCGCGGAAAACCGGCTGACGCCGCCCCGGCCGCCAGCGCTGGCGGTCGACTGGAACGGTGCCAACAGAAACCGCGGCCTCGGCCGCGGTTTTCCATTTCAGAAAACGTGCCGCCGCCGGACCCTGACGATCCCGCATCCCGCATCCATGCCCCCTGCAGCGTGCGCCGGGGACACTCGCGGCGCCGCCATCCGACTTCGTTTTCACATGAATGAATACGAGCGCGGTTATGTGCAATGCTCCGCTGCCCGCCCTCTGGGCGTCCACCTGTGGAGACCGGAAGACCCACCATGCTCAAGCCACTTGTCCTCTGCGCCGCGTTGTTCCCCGCCACCGTCTTCGCCTGGCCGACCCCGGAGCAGGCGCTGGACGCGTTTGTGAGATTCGAACTTTCCGGCGGCCGGCTGGAAACGGACCCGGACACGCTGGCGCCGCTGGTCCACGCCCCTGCCGACTACGAAACCATCGGCGCGGACACGATCTCCGTGGCCAGCACCCACCGCATCGGCAAACTGCGCTGCAGCACCGGCAGCTGCATCGCCGAGGTCGCCTACGTGCTGCCGGCCGCGGCCAAGTACGGCGATATTCCGCTGTACAACGGCACCCGCCAACGCACCGAGAAGGTCCGCTACCGGCTGCTCAACCGCGACGGCGACTGGCGCGTGGACGCCGGCTCGATCAGCGATGCGCCGATCGTGGATGAGGCGGCGCTGGCCGCGCACCTGGCCATGCTGCAGGAAGATGCTGGCGAGGCCGACGCCGAAGGCTGATCCCCCCGCGCGGAACCGGTCGTCGTAGCTCCACGCGTCGCGTTCGATTCCCGCCCGTCGCAACAAAAAGGGCTGCCTTCTGGCAGCCCTTTCGTTAGGTCGCGGTGTTGCGGCGACGGTTTATCGCCCGGTCGCCAGCCGCTCCTCCTCGGCGGTATAGGCCGAGTGTGTGCCGGCCGGGGCGCCGTCCATGCCGGTGGCGAAGTAGGCCACGCCGGTGCCGCTGGCCGGGTCGATCCACAGCCCCGAGCGCAGGCCGTAGGCGTTGCCCGAATGGCCCACGCGCACGATGCCGTCGCCGAACGGGTCATCGCCGCAGTCCGGGTGGCCGCTGGCCAGGGTGATGGTGGACAGGCCGTAGCGGCACATCGTGGCGCGCGGCTGGCCCGGCGGCGGCTCCGGCTCGCCGTCCTCCCAGGTCTGGCCGTTGCCCGGCGCGTACACCCACTGCGGGGTCAGCAGGGTCTGTACCGAGGCCGGACTGAGCACCCGCACCCCGTCGATCTCACCCTTGCCCAGCAGCAGCCGGCCGACCCGCGCCAGCGCGGTGGCGCTGATCCGCAGCCCGCCCTGCGGCGAGAACGCGCCGCCATTGCGGCCCGGCTGCCACAACGCCAGGTCACAGCTGCCGTTGGCGGCGCGGCGCACGTTGCATTCGGGTTTTGCGCCGCGGTTGTCATCCACCGCCGGCTTCCCTGCGGCGTCATACAGCACCACCGCACGCGCGGCGGTGGCGGCATTGCAGCTTTCCCAGCCGTAGCAGGCGGTGATCTTCGCCGGCTGCAGCACCAGCCGCTGCATCAGCAGGTCGAAGCGCTCGCCCGTGGCGCGCTCCATCATCGAGGCCACCAGCGGCGAGTTGAGGTTGGTGTAACGGAACCAGGTGCCCGGCGCGTGCGTATCCCAGGCGCGCGGATCGTCCAGAATCTCGCGGATGTCGCCATCCAGCGGTGTGGCCCAGTAGCCGGCGTCATCGGTCAGCCCGGAGCGGTGCGAGAGCATCAGCCGCAGGGTGATCGGGGTATCGGCAAAGCGCGGATGGCGCAGCGGCCAGCCCAGATAAGTCGACACGTCGGTATCCAGGTCGAAGGTGCCTTCCTCCACCAGCCGCATCACGCCGATAGCCAGCACCAGCTTGGAGATCGAGGCGATCCGCACCGGATCCTCCACGCTGAGCGCGCGCTGGGCCTGCACATCGGCCAGCCCCTGGGCCTGGGTGGCGGTGACGCCGTCGCGGTCGAAGGCCACCCGCGCGCTGGCGATGGGCTGGTGGGCCGCGGCGGGCAGGGCGAACAACAGCAGCGCGGCAAGGCTGCCGGACAGGACGGTACGCATGGTGATTCCCCGGTGATGTACCGGTGTTGATAGCCAGCCGGCGGGAAACCGTCAAGCCGGCGTGACGCCCGTCGCCCGGAAAGCCGGGGCCGACGTGGGGTGCGCGGAGCAATTTGCTCGGGCCGTCGAGCAAAAAGCCCGGCGTGCCGAGTAGGAGAGTTCGGCGTTTGGAGCAAATTGCTCGGGCTTCCGAGCAAAAAGCTCGACGCTCCGGGTAATTTGCTCGGGCTTCGGAGCAAAAAGCCCGGCGTGCCGGGCAGGGGAGCTCGGCGTTCGGAGCAAATTGCTCGGGTCTCCGAGTAAAAAGCTCGACGCTCCGGGCAAATCTGCTCGGGCTTCGGAGCAAAAAGCCCGGCGTGCCGGGTAGGGTAGCTCGGCGTTCGGAGCAAATTGCTCGGGTCTCCGGGCAAAAAGCTCGACGCTCCGGGCAAATCTGCTCGGGCTTCGGAGCAAAAAGCCCGGCGCGCCGGGTAGGGGAGCTCGGCGTTCGGAGCAGATTGCTTGGGCTTCCGAGCAAAAAGCTCGGTCGATGGAGCAATTAGCTCGACGCTCCAGGCAATATGCTTGGCTGTCCGAGCTCTGAGCTCGGAACAGTCATCCCCGGTGTGCCGCTGCGGTGCCGCGAAGCTTTCTGCTTTCCGCTGTTGACGTGCCCAAGCCGTGAAAGCATGCCGAGCATCGCAGCGGAGCGGGGGAATAAGGCGCGGGTGTCTGAGCGCAGCGAGTTCCGCGCCGCCCCGTTCCGCGAGAAGCGCAGGGCACCGATGCGGCTTTACCGCATCGGCATGCGTCCGGCGGAAGCGGTTTTGGTTCCTTTTGCCGCAACCAAAAGGAACCCGGCTGCGCAGCAGGCGGAAGCCTTTGCTCTCGTCTTTAAATCTTGAAAAGCCAAGGCAGAACAGCTTTCGTGCACCTGCGGTGCGCGAGTCACTTTGACCAGCCATTCGGCTGTTGAGGACCTTCTCTTTGTCTGTGCAAAGAAAAGTAACCAAAAGAGGCGCTTTTCCAACAGCCGAATGGCTGGTCAAGCACACCCGGGACGCATGCCCGCGCGATGCGCGGGTCCGCCAATGCCCGGCGCATTTTTCGACGGCACATCCATGTACCGGCGAAAAACGACGCGCTCCTGCGCGTCGCCCTGCGGGTATCCGAGCCGGTCATTGGCCATGCTCTACGGGGTGAACGTCAAAAGCGGAAAGCAGAAGCTTATAAGTCAACCTCACCCGGCTATCGTGACCCCGTTATAGCGAGTTCCCAGGATTTATTGTTGAAGCCAAGTCGCTAGCCTCTGGATAGTTGTTTTATCGCCTGCGTGATCGATATTTCCGTTAGTTTCAGTTTTGTACGCGAACTGAGCCTTGGCGGAGTTGGATTTTGGTATTCCCAAGTGCGACTCAATTGCGCCGCCTGGCCATATCCAAATATTCTTTGGAAGAAGCTTGCTATGCAGATTCATACAGCTTTGAGTGTTTGCACCAGCCATGATTGCATAAGCTTCTTCGGCCTTTATGGATGCGCCTGATTTTTCCGGGAGGCCGGCTTGGTTGAGGTTTATGTTGTGTGCTGCGCTATTTGTGGATAGCCAAGATAGGCATGCTAAGAGATCTGGATCGTTGTTTGATATCAATCCAATTGATGGGGCTAGCTTGAAAGCAAAATCCAGGTCATAGATGCACTTGGGTGAATATCCAAGACTCTCTAGCAATTCAGAGATTGGACGCGATCCGCTGCCTCCCCCGGCTTCAATGAGGGCGATGCTGGATTCTTGAAGTGTTTTGTTTGAACAGATTTTGTAGATTAATGGAAGTAGGGTTCTCTCCGTTTTTCCCTCTACGACAACCGGGCGGTCGGAGAATAGCCATTGAGAACTATGATTAAGCGAAAAAAGAACATCTGCAGAGTTGTTGTTGTTCAATGAGGCTAGCGCATTGGATGCCTTTGGACGGGCATTCGTTCCGCCATTTGGGCATTTCCAAAACACCATGGTTTGAGCAGCGTCTCCTGCTTCAATCATCAGTGGTGAGTGTGTTGAGAAAAATATCTGAAAGTCCCCATTTGATAGTGTCTTTAGCGCCGACTTGACCTTTCCTATTGCTTGGGGGTGTAGATAAAGCTCCGGCTCGTCAATTAAGATCAAGGTATTCGTGTTTGAGTGGGTGTTCTTGGTTGTTTCGGCGAGCAGGTTTATCAAGGCCATTTGCACGGTTCTTTGTGTGCCGTGACCGTAATCTGAAAAGTCTCGGTCTTGTCCGCCAATTTCCCTTAATTTTATTTTCGTTGCTTTTATTATTTCATCGATGCTTGGAGGGGGCATTTCTAGGTTTATAGAGATGCCGGGAAATAGCGAGTTGATGCTATTTGTTGCCCTTAGCTCAAGGTTGTTGATCTCATTTAATCTGTTTGGCCCGTTCAGATGTGCTCCCACTCTTGCTATATCAGATTCAAGAGTTTGGACCGACGCCTGGTTGTTGAGTCGAGCACTTTCCATTGCGAACTTTATTAGTAGTCCGATTGTGTTCCGCGCTCCGAATTTGGCAACGTCATCTTCAGCATCATCCATTGCTTTTATATATACCGGCTCTGGAAGGGCCTTCCCAATTGCGGTATCAAGCCCGGTAGGGTTGGCAGCCCACTGCCCGTTTCCGTCGAGGACTTCGATTTTTATATCTTTCGCAGAACAGTTTGGGCTCGGCTGAATTCTTCTAAATGTGATTTTGTCGTTTGCGATGAAGCTTTTGATTTGCCTTTGTTGGTTATCCGGGAGTACCGATATCATGCTCTGGGCATCATCTATGGTTGCGGATACCCATAGTTCGCTTCCTTGATCATTGAAGTCGCGTGCATCTAGAGTCGATTTCTTCAGGAGCCAGTAGATGGCCCTAATTAAGTTTGATTTTCCACTGTTGTTGTATCCAACAATTGGGTTGAAGTTGCTGGCATCTATTTCGAGAAATTTTATTGTTCTAAAGTTGCTTATTGAAAGTTTTATTATTTGAGACATTGGTTTTCCTTTCGTGAATATTGAGATTTCGGTGTTAATCCGAATTGGATTCACCCACCCCGACACCGCTGCCAGCCACCGGCTGCGGCGGATACCTGCTCCCAGCCATTGCTCAGGCGCTTGAATGCCTGCCCGCCGACGCAGGCATAGCCCAGCGTCTTGGCCGGCTCGGAGCCCAGCGGCGGTAGTTCGATGATGGAAGACGAGGGGGCGGGGCGGCCCTGCCGGCGGGCTTCGCCCTGCAGGGTCATGTTCTCGATGCCCTGGCAGTAACCGGCCATGCCCGGGTGCGGGTGGTGGCGGTACTGCTCGCAATTGAAGGGCGTGGTGTCGCGCGCCATCGAATTGTGTGGCTGCCGCGGCGGCGGAATGTATTGGCGCTGCTGCGTACCCACCGCCGCGCGCACCGTCTGCGCATGGGCGGCGGTGCTGCACAACATCCCGGTTATCACGATCCACCGCACGACAGCGCGTGCGGACAAAACACATTCCATGTGTCCCCCTGTGATTCCCTGCGGAATCGGACTTCGTGAAGACTCCTTCACCCCGGCCCTTATTTCAAGTCCGTGACTCTTACGATCAGGGCATTCCCCGCGTCGGCGTAGGAATTGTCGCGATTGGAATGTCGGTGGTTGCCGGGTGATGATGGCTCCAGAGCAACAGGGAGCGTGCAGGGAATGCTGGCCGAAGTCGTCGCTACGCCGCTGGTCGAGAACCGGCGCATCAATTACGTGCTGATCGATCACGAGAACGTGCAGCCCACCGATCTGCAGCTGCTGGACCGGGAGGATGTGCGCTTATGGGTGTTTGTGGGGGCCGGACAGGCCAGGTTGTCGGCCGATCTGGCAATCCAGATGCAGGCCATGCGCGAGCGGGCCGACTACGTGCGCATCTCGGGCAATGGTTCCAACGCGCTGGATTTCCACATCGCCTTCTACATCGGCCAGCTTGCGCGCGAAGACCCGCGTGGGTTCTTCCACATCATTTCCAGAGACACCGGCTTCGATCCGCTGATCGAACACCTGAAGGCGAAGAAGATATTTGCCTGCCGTTCGACGGCGATTGCGCAGATGCCCCTGTTCAAGCCGGTGGTGGCAAAAGCCGTTGCCGCATCGCCCGCGGTGACGCCGGAGGCGAAGCCAGTGGTCAAGCCCGCCGTGAATGCGGTGACGGTGATAGTGGAGAAGGCGTCCCAACAGTCGAAGCCAACGAAGATGGCGGCAGCCAAGGGGATGACAGCCGCGGAAAAGCTGGTGCGGATGAAAGAGCTGTTGGCCAAAGCGAAATCCGGCAAACCCGGAACCTTGGCGGCGTTGAAGAAGCACGTGGCGTCGCACTTTCAAAACCAGCTCAAGGCCGAGGAAGTGGATGCGCTGATTGCGGGGCTGACGAAGGCCGGCGTGGTGAAGGTGGAAGGCAGCAAGGTGCGGTATGCCTGAGGCCCACAGCGGGAGACGTCAAACAGCCAGCGCTCTGCATTCGGCGGTACTGGTCTATCTGCGATCCGGGACGCGCGGCGTCATGACGCCAGATGCGCAAGCGGCGCCGCCGCCGCGTGCGGGCTGGCGGTTCTTCATCGCCCGGCACCGGGTTCACGGCGGGCACATGGGGGCCGGCGCACCGTCGCTGGGGTTTTGCGGGCGCGCGTCCGGTCGCCGCGCCGTTGAGGAGAGGTGTTGATGGTCTTCCTGCTGATCGCCTACCTGGGCGGGGTACTCACGATCCTGAGCCCGTGCATCCTGCCGGTGCTGCCGTTCGTGTTCGCCCGCGCCGACCGCCCGTTCCGCCGCAACGGCCTGCCGCTGCTGATCGGCATGGGCGTGACCTTCGCGCTGGTGGCCAGCCTGGCCACGGTCGGTGGCGCGTGGGCGGTTCGGGCCAACCAGTACGGACGCTGGATCGCGCTGGCGGTGCTGGCGCTGTTGGGGCTGACGCTGTTGTCCGAGCGGGTGGCCGAATGGGTCAGCCGGCCGTTCGTGCGTATGGGCCAGCGCCTGTCGCAACGGGCCGATGCGGGCGGCGATTCGATCTGGGCCGCGCTCGGGCTGGGCGTGGCCACCGGCCTGTTGTGGGTGCCGTGCGCCGGGCCGATCCTCGGCCTGCTGCTGACCGCCGCGGCGATCAACGGGGCCAGCGTGGCCACCGCCTTGCTGCTGCTGGTGTACGCCGCCGGGGCCGCGACCTCGCTGGCACTGGCGTTGCTGATTGGCGGGCGCGTGTTCGCGGCAATGAAGCGCACCCTGGGCGCCGGGCAATGGTTGCGCCGCGCGCTGGGTGTACTGGTGCTGGCCGGGGTGGCGGCGATCGCCCTCGGGCTGGATACCGGGCTGCTGACCCGGGTGTCGCTGGCCAGCAATGGGCCACTGGAGCAGAAGCTGCTGGATACCTTGAAGCCGCCGCCGGGCGGCCCGGCGGTGGCGCAGCCGGCGTCCGAATCCGAGGTGCTGCTGGCCGACCTGGGCCCGATGCCGCCGCTGGCCGGCGCCACGCTGTGGTTGAACAGCCCGCCGCTGGACAATGCGGCGCTGCGCGGCAAGGTGGTGCTGGTCGATTTCTGGACCTACTCGTGCATCAACTGCCTGCGCGCGCTGCCGTATGTGCGCGCGTGGTCGGACAAATACGCCGCGCAGGGGCTGGTGGTGGTCGGCGTGCATGCCCCGGAATTCGCCTTCGAGAAGGACCCGGGCAACGTGCGCCGGGCGGTGCGCGAGCTGGGCATCGGCTATCCGGTGGCGTTGGACAACGACTATGCGATCTGGCGCGCGTTCAACAACCAGTACTGGCCGGCGCACTACTTCATCGATGCCAACGGCCGCGTGCGTTACCGGCATTTCGGCGAGGGCAACTATGCGCGCAGCGAGGCGGTGATCCGCCAGCTGCTGCGCGAGGCCGGCGATGCCGCGCTGCCGGCGGCCGGTACCGCGCCGCGCGCGGCCGGGGCGCAGGCCGCGCCTTCCACCGGCCTGCGGCAGTCGCCGGAAACCTATATCGGTTACGAACGTGCTGCCAACTTCGCCGGCGGCCGGCTGGTCTACGACGATGGCTGGGACTACCGCGCACCGTCGCAGCTGCGTCCGGACCAGTGGGCGCTGGACGGGCGCTGGAACGTGCAGCGTCAGTTCGCCCGCAACGAGGCCGCCGGGGCGCGCGTGCTGTACCGCTTCCGGGGCCGCGACCTGCATCTGGTGCTCGGCCCGGCCGGCGGTGGCAAGCCGCTGCGCTTCCGCATCCGTCTGGACGGGCAGGCGCCGGGCGCCGACCACGGCGTGGACACCGATGCCGACGGCCAGGGGGTGGTCACCGAGCACCGCCTGTACCAGCTGGTGCGGCAGCAGGCCGGCGGCGGCGAACGGCTGTTCGAGATCGAGTTCCTCGACCCGGGCATGAAGGTGTACGCCTTCACCTTCGGCTGAGCGGCAGCGGGTCAGATCCAGCGTCGACGTCGATGAATGCGGCGCGTTGGCATCACCGCAACATCGGCTGCGGCAGGGTGTCGATTCTTCGCGCTCTCGCGCGTCGAACACTGGAAGGCGGCCATTCCGGTCGCCATCAGCCCGGAGCTGCCCCATGTCGTATGTCGATGGTTTCGTCCTGGCCGTGCCCACGGCCAACAAGGAAAAATTCATTGCCCATGCCCGCACTGGCGATGCGGTGTTCATCGAGCTGGGCGCGCTGCGCGTGGTCGAATGCTGGGGCGACGACGTCCCGCACGGCACGCAGACCGATTTCTTCCGCTGTGTGCAGGCCAAGGACGATGAGACGGTGGTGTTCTCGTGGATCGAATGGCCGGACAAGGCCACCCGCGATGCGGCGATGGAAAAGATGATGGACGACCCGCGCATGGACCCGGCCAACAACCCGATGCCATTTGACGGCAAGCGGCTGATCTACGGTGGTTTCGCGCCGCTGGTGCAGCTGCAGGCCTAGCCGGGCCCGCCGGCCGCTGAACACCTTGCATGGCCGCGTATCGCGCGCCGGATGAATTCACATGCACCAAACCCGGCCGCGCGCAGCGTTCGCCCACGCCCCGCCGCCTGTGGCGGCCTTTCCTGGAGAACACGATGAAACGCATCGCTTCCACCCCGCTCGTGCTGGCCGGCCTGCTGCTGGCCGGGGCCGCCCACGCCGAAGAGAAAGCCCGCTCGATGGATGCCAACGGCGATGGCATGGTCTCGGCCAGCGAGCATGCCGACGCGGCCAGGATGAAGTTCGAGACGATGGATGCCAACAAGGACGGCTTCGTCACCGCCGCGGAGATGGACCAGTCCCCGATGGCGATGGGCAAGGACCGCCCGATGCGGCAGCCGCCCGCAGCCGACCGGATCAGGATGATGGACGGCGATGGTGATGGAAAACTCTCCGCCCCCGAGTACGCCGCCGCCACGAAGAAGATGTTCGACAGTACCGACACCGACAAGAACGGCATGATCAGCCGCGCGGAAATGGAAGCCAGCCACAAGCCGATGGCCGCCAGAGCCGGCGGCAACAAATGATCCAGCGCCGGGCGCCGCGGTCGCCGCGCTGACTGCCGCGACCGCTGGCACCAGCGCCGCCGCGCCCATGCCGTTCGGCTCATGCGCGCACGCGGCCATCACGACAGGATGGAAGGTCCTTCCTGATCGAGAACTGCGTGATGCGTGTACTGCAACTGGCGGCGTTGAGTGTGGCGTTGGTGACGGCCACGGGACTTGCCTCGGCCGCGCCGCGGGTGCCGGACACGGATGCACGCGGGGTGCGGATCAGCGAGGCGGCCTACCCGGGCACGATCCGGCTGGAAGTGGATGCCACCGCGCTGGGCCAGCGCGTGTTCAAGATCCGCCAGCAGGTGCCGGTGCGGGCCGGCCTGCAGCGCTTCCACTACCCTGCCTGGCTGCCCGGCAACCACGCCGCCAGCGGCGCGATCGAGAAGCTGGCCGGGCTGGTGATCACCGGCAACGGCCAGCGCCTGGACTGGGTGCGTGATCCGCTGGATGTGTTCACCTTCAACGTGCAGGTGCCCGAGGGCGTCACCGAACTGCACATGGACTACCAGTTCCTGAGTCCCACCGATCCGGCGCAGGGCCGCACGGTGATGACCCCGAACATGCTCAACCTGCAGTGGAACGCGATGCTGCTGTACCCGGCCGGGCATGCCGCGCACGCGATCACCTATGAAGCCAGTGCGCGCTATCCGCAGGGCTGGCAGGCGGCGTCCGCGCTGGAGGTGGCGCGCCGTGACGGCGACACGGTGCATTACGCGCCGGTCAATCTGGAAATCCTGATGGATTCGCCGGTGTTCGCCGGCCGCTACCACAAGACCTTCGATCTGGCCCCGGCCGGCACCCGCCCGGTGCGGCTGAACGTGTTCGCCGACCGCGCCAAGGATCTGGAGGCCAAGCCCGAGCACATCGACCAGCACCGCGCGCTGGTGACCCAGGCGCGCAAGCTGTTCGGCGCCGAGCACTACGACCACTACGATTTCCTGTTCGCGGTGACCAGCCAGCTCGGCGGCATCGGCCTGGAGCACCAGCGCTCCAGCGAGAACAGCGAGGACCGAGACTACTTCAGCGGCTGGGACGCCAAGCTCGGCAGCAGCGACCTGCTCGGCCACGAGTACACCCACTCGTGGGACGGCAAGTACCGGCGTCCGGCCGATCTGGCCACGCTGAACTACAACGTGCCGATGCAGGGCAGCCTGCTGTGGGTGTACGAGGGCCAGACCCAGTACTGGGGCAACGTGCTGACCGCGCGCTCGGGCATCCGCCCGCTGCAGGCCTCGCGCGATGCGCTGGCGATGGTGGCGGCCACCTACGCCGACAACCGTCCCGGCATGGCGTGGCGCTCGCTGGGCGATACCACCAACGATCCGGTGATCGCGCGGCGCAAGCCCAAGCCCTACCGCGGCTACCAGATGAGCGAGGACTACTACCAGGGCGGGCAGATGCTGTGGCTGGAAGCCGATGTGCGCATCCGCACGCTCAGCGGCGGCAAGCGCAGCCTGGACGATTTCGCCCGCGCGTTCTTCGGTAAGAACGACGGCCAGTGGCAGCGGCCGGACACCTACACCTTCGAGGACGTGGCCGCGACGCTGGAACAGGTGCAGCCCACCGGTGACTGGGCGCGGTTCCTGACCGAGCGCGTGGACGGCCGTCGTGGCCTGACCGATGGTCTCGAGGCGGCCGGCTGGAAGCTGGTCTACCAGGACACGCCCAGCGCCTACTTCAAGGCGATGATGAAGGGCCGCGGCGTCAACCTGATCTATTCGCTGGGCCTGAATGTGAGCCCGGCCGGGACGGTGACCGAAGTGCGCTGGGACAGCCCGGCGTTCAACGCCGGTATCGGCAGCGGCATGCAGCTGCTTGCGGTCAACGACCTGCAGTACAGCGCCGAGGAACTGGAAGGCGCGGTGCGCGCGGCCAAGGACGACACCGCGCCGATCCGCCTGCTGGTCAAGCAGATGGACGTGTACCGCACCTTCGAGATCGACTACCACGGCGGCCTGCGCTATCCGGTGCTGCAGCGGATCGAAGGCCGTCCCGATCACCTGACGCCGATCCTCAGCGCGAAGAAATGATCTCCGCGTAGTGCCGGGCAATGCCCGGCAGAGGGTGGATGGGAAGACCTTGTAGCCCGGGTAAGCGCAGCGCACCCGGGGCTCTACGCGAAAGGCTCCCGGGTGCGCTGCGCTTACCCGGGCTACGGCGAAGGCGTTTCAATGGACCGACGACGCTCCAGCCACCACAACAGGCTGGCGACCAGCACGAAGGCCAGCAGCCACGGCCAGCGCGGCCCGGGGACCGGCACGGGTACACCGCCCCCGCGGCCGGCGTGACCGCGCAGGGCGAAGGTGGCCTCGCGGGTCTGCTGGGCATGCAGGGCGCGGGCGTGGGCCGGATCGAGCAGCAGCACACCGGCCTGCGTGTCACCGGCGGTCAGCGTGTGCCAGCCCGGGCGGGTCGGCCACCAGCCGCTGCAGTGGCCGGCCTGCGGATCAGGCAGCAGGTCACTGCGACGGCCATCGGGGGCGATCACCTGCGCGCCTGCAGGCAGGTCGCACAGCGTGTTGTGCTCGCCGCTCCAGCCCCAGGCCGGTAGCGGTGACAGCGGGGCGGCGGGCAGTGGCCGGGCCAGCGTTGCCAGCACCTGGTTCCACAATTCGGCATGGCGATCACCATGGCCGGCCAGCACCAGCGTATAGCTGTCGCTGACCGGCAACAGCCCGAGGCGGCCCTGGCCCAGCGCCCGCCAGGCGCCGATGCCGCTGCCATCGGCGGCGTGCAGCAGCGGCACGGCCGCCTCGTCCTCGATTTCAAGCCGGAAGCGCTCCAGCGCCGGCAGCGAGGTGCTGGATGCGGTATCGCCAGCGCGGGAATCCCCAGGCAGTTTCAGCGGGCCGGTCTGTTCACCGCCGCGCGTGACCAGCCCCCAGTCGTGTAGTGCCCGGCGGGCGTTGCCCTCCAGCGGGCCGCCCATCCGTACCAGCACGCCCAGGCCCGTGCGCATGGCCTCGGTGAGGACCCCGCGCTGGGCCGATGACAGGGCGGCCAGCCGGCGCTCGTCGAGCAGCAGCAGATCCAGCCTTGCCAGGCTGGCAGCGTCCAGTGCCTGCGGCGCATCGCCCAGCTGCACACCGCCGCCCACTTGGATACCGGTCTGCAGCCGGGCGCCGGTGTCGCTGGCCCAGCGCTGCAGGTATTTCAGTTCCGGCCCCGGCGCCGCCGCCAGCAGCCGCAGCGTGGGTGCCGGGACCTCACGTACGCGCACCGGCACCGGCAGCTGGTCGAGCACCTTGCCGGTGCCATCGAGTACGCGCAGGGAAAATGCCACGTCGCCGGGCGCGCGCGCGCTGGCGTGCAGCCGCACGCGGCCGTCCGTATCAGGCGTGGCGATGGCCACCCGGTGGCCGGCCGGATCGCGCAGCTCCAACCGCACCTGCGCCAGGCCCTGCACGCGGCTGCCCACGCTGAAGCGGGCGCCGGGCGCGAGCGGTGGCGGGGCCTGCAGTTCGACCAGCCCGCGCGGGGCCGGGCCCGGCACGAACTGCAACGGCGGCAATGGCAGGTCGCGGTCACGCGCGGGCAGGCCGTCGCCGACGATCACCAGCGCCCGTGCACCGGGGTGCTGGCGCAAGGCGGTGGCCAGATCCGGTACCGGCGCCGCGCCGGCCAGTTGCGGCGCTTCGGGCAGCCGCAGCTGGATGGCCGCCGGCTGCGCGGCCAGCTGCGTGGCGGTGGCGCCGCGCGTGGCGATGACCAGGGTCTCGGCCTGGCCGGGGCGCTCCGGCGGCAGCAGGGTGAAATACAGCAACGCCGCGGCAAGCAGCTGTAACAGCAGCAGTACGCCCAGGCGCAGCGGTGCCGGACGCGGCGCGCGGCTCAGGCGCGCGCTGGCCAGCAGCACCGCCAGTGCGATCACGATCAACGGCAGCCAGGACATCATCGGGCGGGCTCCTGCGGTGCGGCCAAGGCGTCCAGATAGCGGCGCCCGGCGGTATCGGCGGGCGCGCGTCGTGCCGGCGGTCCCAACGGGCGCTGCAGCGCCGGCCACAGCTGGTCGCGCAACTGCACGCGGCAGCTGTGGCAGTCCGGCTGCTGGCGCAGCGCGTCGATGGCGGCGGCCACATCCAGCACCTCGGGAACCGCGTCGGGATGGGTATCGAGCCAGCGCGTGAGCGCGTCCAGATCCACCGGCGTCCCGGCCGTGGCCAATGCCCGCCAGGCCCCGCCGACCGTGCCATCGCCGGGCGGGCGCGCGGGCAGCGCCAGGCCGCGGTTGCCCAGTCCATCGCGCTTGCCGCTCATGCGCCGGGCCAGGTCGATCGGCGGCAGCTCATCGCCGACCCGCGCCAGATAGATGCGTTCGGCCTGCTGCACCTGCTTGATCAAACCCAGCGCCTTGTAGGCATACGGCAGCGCGTCGGCGGGCCGGCCCTGGCGCAGCTGGCCTTCGGACTGCCACATCTGGTCCAGCGCGGCCTTGAGGATGGCGCGGGTCTGCGGGTCGAGCAGCGTCGCCGCCTCGGCGTGGTCGTGGGTGTGGCCGTACTCGGCCAGCACATCGCTGGCGCTGCCGAATACCGGTGCGGCGTCGCGGCTGGCATCGCCGTGGTCGTGGCCATCGTCCTGCGCGTGTCCCTCGCCATGGCCCTCATCGGCACCGGCAACGGGCGCGTCGCTGGTCGGCGGCGGTTTGGCCCCGCCCTCGGCTTCCTCGCCGAGGAACTGGCCGTAGCGCAGGCGCAGGATGCGCTGGTCCACGCCGATCGCATCGGCGCGTTTGACGAAGGTGTCGGCATCGAGCGTGCGCTGCTGCTTCAACAGCGCCTCGGCGTCGATGATGATCTGCCGCTGGCTGCGGAAGTAGGCCGGCATCACTTTCTTGATCGCCCCTTCCAGGTCGCTGGCCTGCACCTGCTGCTCGCTGGGCAGGCGCAGGATCAGGCTGGCGCTGCGTGTCTCCTGCGGCTGCGGGCTGCGGTTGTCGCGTACGCTCAGGCGGGCGACCACTTCGTCGCCCGGTTCAAGGCCGAGTGCGGCCAGGTCGGCGGTGTAGGCGAAGCGCCGTGCGGTGACCGGTCCGCTACCGGCCAGGGTGAGCTGGCGCTGCTGGAAGGTGATGTTCTCGCCGCTGCCCTTGGCGGTGGTGATCGCCAGCGTCGCGGCACTGTTCACGCCGAAATCGTCGCTGGCCTCGAAGCGCAGCTGCCAGGTGCGCTGGCGCGGTGCGGCCTGGCTGAGCGTCTGTGCCGGCGTGATCACCTTCACCTGCGGCGGGCGATCCCCCACCACGTCGAGCCGATAGGCGCGTCCGGCCTCGGCCATGGCCGGTGTCGTGTGGAGGCGGTACAGGCCTGCGCGCAGCAACACGTCGCTGCCGCGCCAGTAGTCGCCATCGCGCCGCAGGGCGACCCGGCGACCATCATGGAACTGCAGCCACGCCTGTTGTGGCTGGGGGCCGAACTGCAGACGCCACTGCAGACGGCTGCCTTGCAGGGCGCGTGCATCGAGCGTGTCGCCGGCCGTTGCCGCCTGGCCGCTGTAGGCCGGCGGGGTGACCTGCAGCCAACGACCGCGCACTACGGGCGCGGTGTTCGCCGCGACGCGGCCAGCCAGGCTTGCATCAGCACCCGCGGGTGGATTGACCGCGTTGCGCGGCCATAGCAGCGCGGCAGCTGCCATCAGCACGGCAAACAGAAAGCACAGCAACACGCGCGGCCAGGGCCAGCGCGGGCGCAGGTCCGGCGGAACGCGTTGCAGGCGCTGCTCGATATGGCGGCGTTGGCGTTGCTGCAGCGGGTTGAGCGTGGCCGCTGCGGCGAACAGCAGATCGGCACTGTCCTCGAAGCGCGGATGATCGTTCAGACGTGCGACCAGCCAGCGCGTATCCAGGCGCCGTGCACGCCAGACCGCAATGCCCGCCGCCACCAGCAAGGCTGCCGTGGCGGTGATGTAACCGGCGTCGACGCCGAACATGCGCGCTGCCAGCACGCCGACCGCCAGGGCCAGCGGCAGGCCGGCGGACAACGCGATCAGCCGCGTGCGGCGTCGTGCGGCGCGCAGCAAAGTGGGGGCGTTCATGGCTGGCCCCGCCGGCGCGGCGCGCTGGCCAGCCAGCGCTCAAGCAGGAACAACAAGGCGATGGCCAACAGCAGCCAATGGCCCAGCTCGGTTGCGGGCTGCGGATAGGGCGTAGCACCGGTTTCCGGCGGTATCGTCGCGGCCGGGGCACGTTGCGGCGTGGGTGACGCCTGCAGTACCGAACGCAGCCCGGTGGGGAATTCGGCATCAAGCAGCACCGGCAGGCTTGCCGGCTGCAGTGGTGCTGCCCAGCGCAGCCATTGGCCGTGCGCCGTGCCAATCCGCTCCACGACCAGTACCCCGTTGGCGTCACGCCACAGCGGTGTGCGCTGGGCATCGGCAGGTACCGGTGTGCGTGCATCCACCAGCAGGCGGCCGCCGCGCTGCAGCCATGCGCTGGTGTCGGCGGGCAGCGGCTTGGCCGACAGCCAGACGCGTAGCGCGTTGTCGTCGCTGAAAGCGACCGTGTCATCCGCCGTCTGTGGCCTGGCGCCACGCCATGCGCTGGCGGCCGCATCGAGATAGCGCACGCCCGGCGTGCCAGCGTCGTCGTGACGGATCTGCAACTGCGGCGCAGCGACGGTCGTCGGCGTTTCCGTCGCGGCGGTCTGCTCCAGCACCTGCCACCGCACCGTGCGTGACAGCTGAGGACGTTGCGCGTCCAGCCCATCAAGCACCGATGGAACAACCACGGTGAGCGGGGCGCCGGCCGGCAGGCTGGCGTCCAGCTCGCGCAGCAGGCTGGACGGCGACTCCGAGTCCTGCGGAGCTGCGGTGTTGTCGATGGAGGGGAAGCCCGCTGCCAGCCACAACCACCGGGCATCGGCATGGCCAACGCTGCGTTGGGCGGCGGCAAGATCAACACCGGGCACTACCGCGATGCGCGGCCGGGTATCAGGCACACCGGTCAGTGCTGGCCGTGCCAACAGGACGGCCAGCAAGGCAAGCAGCAGCAAGCGCAGCACCAGCAGCGGCCATTCGTCGAAACGGATGCGGCGACGCGGGCGCGGCCTGGCCGACAGCCAGCGCAGCGCGGCGAAGTCGATGACGCGTTGCTCGCTGCGGCGGGCAAGATGGATCAGCAGCGGCAGCAACAGTGCCGCCAAGGCGATGAAGCCGGCTGGGAACAGCCACAGCAGGCTCATGCACCGCTCCCGGCACGGCGCCCGAACAGGCGCTGCAACGGTGCATCGATGGCTTCATCGAGATAGGCGGTGTCATGGCGGATGCCGGCGGCCTGCAGCCGTGCATCCAGCACGCGCTGTGCGTCCTTGAAGCGGGCGAGGTACTCGCCGCGTACCGTTGCGCCATCGCCCAGCAGCTCATCGCCGGTTTCCGGATCACGGAAACGGTGGCCGTCGCGGAACGGGAAATCACGCTCTTCCACCGTCAACAACTGCAGGTGGATCACATCGCGGCCGGCCCTGGCCAGGCGCTCGGCCAGCGCGATGCCGGCTTCGTCGAAACCGTCGCCGATCATCACCACCAGATCATTGCGGGCGATGCGCTCCCACAAGGGTGACAGCTTCAGTTGTGGCGGCCATTGCCCTGCAGCCTTCAATCCCTGCAGCTGCAGGTGCAGGCGGTCGCGTTGGCGCAGGCCGTTGCCGGCCGGCAGCAACTGCACGCCATCGCCGCCCAGTGCGATCAGGCCGAAGGCGTCCCCCTGCTGCATCGCCAGTTCGGCCACGCAGCCGGCCAGCGCCCTGGCCGCATCCAGCCGCTGCCAGTCCGGCCGCGTCTGGTCGGCCTGTGCCATCGAGGCACTGGCATCGAGCAGCAGCCAGACGGTGATCGGGCTTTCGCGCTCGGATTCGCGTACGAAGAAGCGGTCCGAGCGCGCATAGAGTTTCCAGTCGATCTGGCGCAGTTCATCGCCCGGTTCATAGGCGCGGTACTGCGCGAACTCCAAGCCGGCACCACGGCTGCGGCTGGCATGCGCGCCGATGCCACGGCTGCCGCTGGCCCGCTGCGGCCAAAGCCGCAGGCTGCGCAGGCGGCTGCGCACATCGGCGGGAATCAGCGGGGGCAGCGGGGCGGCCATTGCGAGCGGCGGGCGTATCGATCAGGCCGGGAACGGCACCGCGCGCAGCAGCGCGGCGATCACATCATCGGCACTCTTGTGCTCAGCCTCGGCGGCGAAGGACAACAGCAGGCGATGGCGCATCACCGGCGCGGCCAGTGCCTGCACATCCTCGCGGGTCGCGGCGAAGCGGCCCTGCAGCAGCGCACGCGCCTTGGCGGCCAGCACCAGCGATTGCCCGGCGCGCGGGCCGGCGCCCCATTTGATCCAGTTGTTCACCTCGGCCGGGGCACCCTCGCCGGGGCGGCTGGCGCGGACCAGTCGGGTGATCCAGCTGAGCAGGTCGGGGCTGACATGCACCTCGCGCACTGCCAGCTGCAGCGCCTTCACCGCATCGGCATCCATCACCTTGGGCACGGTGCCGCTGTGGCTGCCGGTGGTCTGGGCGAGGATGTCGCGTTCTTCGGCTTCGCTGGGGTAGTCGACGCGGACATGCAGCAGGAAGCGGTCCAGCTGGGCTTCCGGCAGCGGATAGGTGCCGGCCTGCTCGATCGGGTTCTGCGTGGCCAGCACGAAGAACGGCGCCGGCAGCGCGTAGGTGGTGCCGGCATAGCTGACGGTGCGCTCCTGCATCGCTTCCAGCAGCGCGGCCTGGGTCTTGGGCGGGGTGCGGTTGAGCTCGTCGGCCAGCAGCAGGTTGGTGAACACCGGCCCTTGCTGGAAGCGGAACGCGCGCTTGCCGGTGCCGTGGTCTTCTTCCAGCAGCTCGGTGCCGAGGATGTCGCTGGGCATCAGGTCGGGGGTGAACTGCACACGCCGGAACTGCAGCTCCAGCGCCTGGCCGAGCGAGCGCACCAACAGCGTCTTGCCCAGGCCGGGGGCCCCTTCGAGCAGGCAGTGGCCGCCGGCCAGCAGGCCGATCAGCAGGTGTTCGACCACCTCGTGCTGGCCGACCACGGCCTGTGCGAGCGCGCTGCGCAGCGTGTCCAGGCGCGGCAGCAGGGAGTCCAGATCGGTAGCGGTCATGCGGTCACCAGTGGGGTCAGTGCGTGAGTGCGTACATCACGATGTTCACGGCGAACTTCGTGTTGTCTTCGGCCAGGAAGCGTTTGTTGCGCCAGTCGTAATCCCATTCGCAGCCGTAGTCCTTGTTGCTGTAGAGCACGCCGAGCCGGCCATCGATCTCGATCCCTTTCAGGTAGTCGTGGACCAGGTCATCGCCCCAGCCGTTGAGCTCGAAGCCGGTGGCCGGTGGACCCTCGGGAAACCTGAAGAAGCTGTTGTACAGCGCATGGGTGTTTGGCAGCTTCTTCAGCGCGTTGGCACCGAAGATGCTGCGCATCTGCGCTTCAAACGAGGTGGCGAACAGGCCGTCGATGTCGTGGTTGCAGTCATCGACGAAGACGAAGCCGCCATTGCGCACGTAGCGCTCGAAGTTGCGGCGTTCGTCCGGATTGAACTCGACCAGCTTGTGTCCGGCCAGATAGCAGAACGGTGCGGCCAGCATCTTCGGATCGGCCAGCGCGATGACGTGTTCCTTCGGGTCAACGCGCAGCGTGGTGTAGTCCACCAGCGAGGTGAGCAGGTTGGATGGCATGCGCGCATCCACATCCCAGTCGCCGGAGTCGTACTTCAATCGGGTGAACCAGAAGTCGTAACGGCTGGCCTGGGCGTGGACCCGCCCCGGCAAGGCGGCCGCCACCGTGCCGCCCAGCAGCAGGTGGAGGAATTGCGCTCGCGTTAGACGGGGCTGGGACACAGACGTGGACATCTCGGGAGCAGGTCCCCCCTTGGGAAAAGGGGGCGTGGCGGCAGCCGCGGTGGAATCGGCCGGCCCGGAGCGCGGGACCCCGGGTTCCGCGCAAGCGCAACCCGGGGGCCAGGCCCGCGACGCGGATTTGCCTAGACCGCGTCCGACAACGAGGTGAAGGTGAAATCGCGCAGCTTCATCGGCGGGATCATCATCACCAGGCTGGACTCGTCACCGGCCACGCGCACCGGCTTGCCCAGCTCCTCGATGTTGTTGAGCATGATCACCGGCGACTCGTTGAAGCGGAAGTTCTTCACCGGATGCTTGATCTGGCCGTTCTCGATGTAGAACGTGCCGTCGCGGGTCAGTCCGGTCAGCAGCACGGTCTGCGGATCGACCATGCGGATGTACCAGGTGCGGGTGACCAGGATGCCCTTCTGCGTGCCCTTGACCAGCTCGGCGGTGGACTTGTCGCCACCGGCCATCAGCAGGTTGCCCGGCCGCGCGTTGGCGGTCTTGCCCTGCTTCTGCGCCCAGTAGCGCGAATAGTTGAGGTTGGCGATCCTGCCCTTGTCGATGATCGCCAGCTTCTCGCGCGGCATGCCTTCGCCATCCCACGGCAGCACCGGGGCGTCCGGGTGCCACGGATCGGCGAGCATGGTCACGCGCGGGTCGTAGACCTGCTCGCCGAGCTTGTTGCCACCGCCCTTCCTGGACAGGAAGCTGCGGCCTTCGTCGGCCGCGCGCGCGTCGAAGAAATTCATCATGAAGCTGATCAGGCCGGCGGCGGCGGCCGGCTCCAGGATGACCGTGTACTTGCCCGGCTCCAGCGCCTTGGCCTCGGCCGATTCGATCGCCTTGCGCTTGGCGATCTCGATTTCCTGGCTGGCCCTGAAATCGGCCGCGTCCTTGAGGTTGCGCCCGACCCAGCCCGAGCCACGGCCGTCCTCGGTGCGCACGGTGCAGGTGTAGTTGAAGTTGGTCGCCTGCTGGTAGCCGAAATTGCCGTTGCTGTTGGCGGTGGCGATGAAGCTGTTGCCATCCTCCAGGAAGCCGGCGGCGACCAGGCCGTTGCCGCGGCAGGGCGTGATCGAATCGGCGGCCACCTGGGCGCGGAACTCCGGGTCGATCGCGGCGGTGGAGGCGCTGAAGGTCGGGCTGGGCGTGTACTGCTGCTTGCCGATGGCCGGCATGAACTCCGGGTTCTCCGGCGCCAGGCGGGCCAGGTCTTCGGCGCGGCGCACCACGCGCTCCAGCGAGGCGTCGTCGAACTCGTTGATCGAGGCGGTGCCCACGCGCTTGCCGAAGGCCACCTGCACGGCCAGCTCGGCATTGCTGACGATGCCGCTGGTGGAGACGTTGTTCAGCGCGAAGCGGATGTTGCCATCGACCGAGCCGGCCAGCGTGGCGGTGCATTCATCGGCCTTGGACAGCGCGATGACCTTGTCCAGGATGGCCTTGGCTTCCTGTTCGGTGAAGATGCTCATGGTTCAGGGGCTCCTTACCGGTCAGCCGAGGCTGCGGGCGGTGTTGATGACGTTGATGCCGTTGAAACGGGCGGTGGAAGAACCGTGCGAAACCGCCGAGACCTGGCCCGGCTGGCCCTTGCCGTCGAAGAACGAACCGCCCAGGCGGTAGTCGCGTTCATCGGCCACGGCCACGCAGGCGTTCCAGAATTCCGGCGTGCGGATCTGGTAGGCCACGTCTTCGAGCATGCCGGTGATCTGGCCGTTCTTGATCTCGTAGAACAGCTGGCCGCCGAACTGCGCGTTGTAGCGCTGCTGGTCGATCGAGAACGAGCCGTCGCCGATGATGTAGATGCCGTTCTCCACGTCCTTGACCAGCTCGGCCACCGACAGCGGGGTCTTGCCCGGCGCCATCGACACGTTCGCCATGCGCTGGAACTGCACCGAGGACCACGAATCGGCATAGCAGCAGCCGTCCGATTCGGTCTTGCCCAGGATGTGGGCCTGGTCGCGGATGGTCTGGTAGTCCACCAGCTTGCCGTCGGTGATCAGGTTCCAGCGCTTGGTCTTGACACCTTCATCGTCGTAGCCGACCGCGCCCAGCGAACCGGGCTGGGTCTTGTCGGCGAACATGGTGACCTTGTCGCTGCCGTACTGGAAACGCTGCTCGCGCTTGTCCAGCGTGGCGAAGCTGGTGCCGGCGTAATTGGCTTCGTAGCCGAGCACGCGGTCCAGCTCCAGCGGGTGGCCGACCGCTTCGTGGATGGTCAGCCAAGTGTGCGACGGATCGAGCACGAGGTCGTACTTGCCCGGTTTCACCGACGGCGCCTTGAGCTTCTCCTGCGCCTGCTTGGCCGCGGCGATGGCGTCCTCGCGCATGTCGTAGGACTGGCCGTAGACCACCACGCCATTGGGCAGCACGGTCTTGCCGGAGGCGTCGCCGTCCAGGTACTCGAAGCCCAGCCCCATCGGCGAGGACAGCCCGCCCCGGGTACGGAACTTGCCGCTGCTCTTGTCGATGGCGGTGACCGTCATCGGCGCCCAGATCCGGTGCACGTCCTGGTCGATGTAGGAGCCGTCGGTGGAGGCGAAGTATTTCTGCTCGTTGACCAGGAACAGCATCGAGTTGACGAAGCTGGCACCGGCCTCCATGGCGGCGGCATTCACCCCCAGCAGCAGGTCGGCCTTGTCCTTGAGCGGCACTTCCATCGCGTTCTTCCGGATCGGGGTCTTCCACGACACCTCGCCATACCCCGGCGCCTTGGCCAGCTGCACCGGCGCGGTCTGCACCCGGGCATTGGCCCGGGCGATGGCCGCGGCCTGCTGCGCGGCCTTGACCACACCGGCCGGGGACAGGTCGTTGGTCGCGGCAAAGCCCCAGGCGCCGTTGACGATCACGCGGATGCCGGTGCCGGTGGACTCGGTGTTGACCACGTTCTGCACCTTGTCCTCGCGGGTGATCACGAACTGGCGCAGGTAGCGGCCGATGCGCACGTCGCAGTAGGTGGCGCCGGCGGCGCGGGCGGCGTTCAGCGCATCATCGGCCAGGCGCTTCTTCAGCGCCGGGTCGAGCACGGTGAGCAGCTGTTCGGCGGCGATGGCCTTGCCGAAGATCGACGGCAGCATCAGGCCGCCTGCGGTAAGCCCGGTCAGGGCGAGGAAGTCACGTCTTTGCAAGGCTGCTCTCCAAGGGACACGGCCCGCGCGGCGGGCGTTACGGCAACAAACGACGATGGCTTCGCGGTGCTCTGCGAACGGTTCGATTTTTGCGGGGACCTCGCTGCAGCGGTAGTGACTTTCGACATGCACCCCGGTTGCGAGTGCGCACTTGCCGCCATTCCCCGCCGGTTTGCGTGGACGCGGCTCAGCCCAGGCTGCGGGCGGTGTTGATGATGTTGATCCCGTCAAAGCGGGTGGTGGCCGAACCGTGCGAGACCGCCGACACCTGCGAGGGCTGGCCCTTGCCGTCGAAGAATGAGCCGCCCAGACGGAAGTCGCGTTCATCGCAGATCGCGCTGCAGGCGTTCCAGAATTCCGGCGTGCGGATCTGGTAGGCGGCGTCTTCGACCATGCCGGTGATCTGGCCATCTTTGATCTGGTAGTACAGCTGGCCGCCGAACTGCGCGTTGTAACGCTGCTGGTCGATCGAGTAGGAGCCGCGGCCGTGGATGTAGATGCCGTTCTCCACGTCCTTGACCATCTGCGCCGGGGTCAGCGGGGTCTTGCCCGGCGCCAGCGAGACGTTGGCCATGCGCTGGAACTGCACGCTCTTCCACGAATCGGCGTAGCTGCAGCCGTGCGAGGCGTTCTCACCGAGGATGTGCACCTCGTCGCGGGTGGCCATGTAATTGACCAGCTTGCCGTCGGTGACCAGATCCCAGCGCCGGGTCTTGACCCCTTCATCATCGTAGCCGACCGCGCCCAGCGAGCCGGGCTGGGTCTTGTCGGCGAAGAAATTGACGATGTCGCTGCCGTACTGGAAACGCTGCTCACGCTTGTCCAGGGTGGCGAAACTGGTGCCGGCGTAGTTGGCTTCGTAGCCGAGCACGCGGTCCAGCTCCAGCGGATGGCCGACGTTCTCGTGGATGGTCAAAAACAGGTTGGACGGGTCCAGTACCAGGTCGTACCTGCCCGGTTTGACCGACGGTGCGCTGAGCTTGGCACGCGCCTGCCGGGCCGCGGCGATGGCGTCTTCGACCGGATCGTAGGAGGCGCCGTAGCCGATCACCCCGCCGGGCAGCGGATGCTTGTCGGCGGCGTTGCCGTCGAGGAACTCCCAGCCGCGACCGGCCGGTGCGGACAGCCCGGCGCGGGTGCGGAATTTGCCGCTGGCCTTGTCGATGGCGGTGGCGGTGAACGGCAGCCAGATGCGGTGCACGTCCTGGTCGATCCACGAACCGTCGGACGAGGCGAAATACTTCTGTTCGTTGACCAGGAACAGCTGCGAGTTGATGAAATCGGCGCCGGCATTGATCGCCGCGGCGTTGATCGACAGCAGCAGCTCCACCTTGTCCTTGACCGGTACCGCCATCGCGTTGCGGACGATCGGCGTCTTCCATTGCACCTCGCCCACGCCCGGCGTCGGCGCCAGTTGCACCGGCCGGCTCTGGATCTTCGCATTGGCACGGGCAATGGCGATGGCCTGGGTCACGGCGTCGGCCACGCCCTGCGCGCTGGACTGGTTGCTGGCGGCGAAGCCCCAGGCACCATTGACTAGCACGCGGATGCCAACCCCGGCCGATTCGCTGTTGGTGACGTTCTGCACCTTGTCTTCGCGGGTGACGATGGCCTGGTTGAGATAGCGGCCGATGCGCACGTCGCAGTAACTGGCGCCGCCGCGCCTGGCCAGTGCCAGCACGGTGTCGGCCAGGGCCTTCTTCTTGGCCACGTCCGCCGGTGCGAGCAGCTCCTCGGCGGCGATCAGGCGGGCGTTGGGCAGCAGCATCCCGGCAAGGCCGAGGCCGGAAAGGGTGAGGAACTGGCGGCGTTGCATGGCAGGCGGGGCTCCGGGGCAGCGATGCCGGGCATCGCACAGGACTTCCGAATCTGGGCTGCCATGCAGTCCGGACACAAGTGACCATGGTCATGCGTGGCCGAAACCGGCACTGCGGCACAATCGGATCTGCTTTCCAGATCCCCCACCGTGATGATCCCCAAACCCTACGCCGAATCCTGCGAGCGCAACCGCGCGCCGATCCTGTCGGTGCTGCAGCGCTATCTGGGCGATGCCCGCCAGGTACTGGAGATTGGCAGCGGCACGGGCCAGCACGCGGTGCATTTCGCCGCGGCGCTGCCGTGGCTGCGCTGGCAGGCCAGTGACCATGCCGATCACCTGCCCGGTATCCGGCAGTGGCTGGAGGAGGCGGCGTTGCCGAACACGCCGCCCCCGTTCGCGCTGCAGGCGGTGGCCGGTGCATCGCCAGGATTGCAGCCGCTCCCCCCGGAGCCGGAGGACCGGTGCTTCGATGCGGTGTTCACCGCCAACACGCTGCACATCATGGGCTGGGACAACGTGCAGGCGCTGTTCGCCGGTCTGCCGGCGCTGATGGCGCCTGCCGCGCTGTTCATCGCCTACGGACCGTTCAATTACGGCGGCGCTTTCACCAGTGACAGCAACCGCGCCTTCGATGGCTGGTTGAAGGCGCGCGATGCGCGCTCGGGCATCCGCGACTTCGAGGCGGTCGATGCGCTGGCGCAGGCGCAGGGAATGCGGCTGTTGGAGGATGTGGCAATGCCGGCCAACAACCGGCTGCTGGTGTGGCAACGCCTGCAGCGCTGAAGGCGGGCTAGGATGCGATCACTTCTGGCGAGGATGGGGGCGTGGTGAAGCACGGACGTAACTGGTGGTTGGTGATGGCGCTGGGCGTCGCGCCCTGGTGGGTGCAGGCACAGCAGCACGATGCCCCGCGCAGCGACCCGCGGCAGGTGGCGATGCAGGTGCAGCCCCGCTATCCGGGCGTGATCGAACTTGAAGTGGACGCCCGTGATATCGAGCGGCGCATCCAGCGTGTGCGCCAGCGCATTCCGGTGTCGGCCGGCGCGCTGACCCTGTGGTATCCGCAATGGATCCCCGGCAACCATGCACCCACCGGGCCGATCAACCAGATGGCCGGGCTGGTCATCCGCGGCAACGGCCAGTCGCTGCAATGGACACGTGATTCCGGCGACATGTATGCCTTCACGCTGCAGGTACCAGAGGGCGTGAGCATGCTGGAGGTCGAGTTCCAGTACCTGTCGCCGACCGCCGCCGACCAGGGCCGGGTGGCGATGACACCCAATCTGCTGGATCTGCAATGGCACCGGGTGGTGCTGTATCCGGCCGGAGTGGATGCGCGGGGCATCCAGATCAAGCCGTCCTTGCGCCTGCCGGCGGGCTGGCAAAGCGGCAGCGCGCTGGAGCTGGTGCGCCGTGACGGCGACACCGAGCACTACGCAACGCTGCCGTTGATGACGCTGATCGATTCGCCGGTGTTCGCCGGTCGCCATTTCAGGCGGTTCGCACTGGATGACAGCGCACGGCAGCCGGTGTGGCTGGAGGTGGTGGCGGAGAATCCGCAGGCGCTGCAGGCCGACGCCACGGTGCTGGAGGCGCATCGCGCGCTGGTGCGCGAGGCCGATGCGGTCTTCGGTTCGCGCCCTTACAGCCGCTACAACTTCCTGCTGGCGGTATCGGACGTGTTCAGCGGCATCGGCCTGGAGCATGCGCAGTCCAGCGAGAACGGCATGCACGACGGGTACCTGCGCGGCGAGCGTCCGTTCCTCGACAACGACCTGCTGCCACACGAGTATGCCCATGCGTGGATAGGCAAGGCCTGGCGGCCGCGGCCGACTTGGGTGCCGCACTACAACGCGCCGATGCACAACGACGAGCTGTGGATGTACGAAGGCCAGACCCAGTACTGGGCGGTGGTCCTGGCCGCACGCGCCGGGCTGTGGAAGCCGGACTACGCGCTGGGCATGCTGGCGCAGCTGCAGGCCAACTACGCCACCCAGCCGGGCCGGCAATGGCGCGACCTGCACGACACCGTGCATCAGGGCATCCTCGACTTCAATTCAAAGCCGCAGGCCTGGGCCGACTGGCAGCGTGCGTTCGAGTTCTACAACGAGAGCACGCTGCTATGGCTGGGCGTGGATGCACGCCTGCGCAGCCTCTCGAAGGGCAAGGTAACGCTGGACGATTTCGCCAAGCGTTTCCACCAGGGTGGCAAGCCGGGCGAGATCCGCCTGTACGACCGCAGCGACGTGATGCAGGCGCTGGAAGCGGTGCAACCCGGCAACTGGGATGCGTTCATCGGCCAACGGCTGCAAGCACGCGATGGCCGGGCGCCGGAGGGTCTGGAGGCCGCGGGCTGGGAGGTGTATTTCAGCGATCTGCCGAATCCGGTGATCGCCGATGGCGAGGCCGAGGGGCTCACCGATCTGCAGTATTCGCTGGGAATGAAGGTCGGCAGCGATGGCGTGCTGCAATCGGTGGGCTGGGAAAGTGCCGCATTCAAGGCAGGCCTGGCCAAGGACATGACGCTGCTGGCGGTCAACGGGCTGGCCTACAGCGGTGCGCGTCTGAAGCAGGCGGTAACCGACGCCAAGGGCGGCGCGCCGGTCGAGCTGATCGTGCGGCAGGCCGACAGCTTCCGCACCGTGCGCATCGACTACCGCGGCGGCCTGCGCTATCCGCATCTGCGTCGTATCGGCGGCAGGCCGGATCTGCTGACGAAGATTCTTGCGCCGCGACGCTGATCTTCGGGCCTGAAAACAACAACGCCCCGCATTGCGGGGCGTTGTTGGTCAGGCAGCGTCGCCGCGTCTTAGCTGGCGTGCACGATATGCAGCGCTTTGGGGTTGCGCCAGGTTGCCAGCAGCGTGGCTTCGCGGGCCTTGGCCTCGTGCAGGTGTGCTTCCTTGACGTGGCCGTAGCCGCGGATGTGCTCGGGGATGCTGGCGATCTCCACCGCCAACGCCAGCCGACGTGCGTCCAGCGAGCCGATCAGTTCCTGCAGGGTCTTTTCGTAGTCACTGATCAGCTGGCGTTCGCTGCGGCGTTCTTCGGTGTAACCGAACACGTCGAAGCGGCCGCCGCGCAGGAACTTCAGCTTGGCCAGCAGGCCGAAGGCCTTGAACATCCACGGCCCGTATTCCTTCTTCTGCAGCTGGCCGTGTTCGTCGCGCTTGGCGAACAGCGGCGGGGCCAGATGGAAGCGCACCTGGTAGTCGCCTTCGAACTTCTCTGCCACACGCTTGGCGAAGTCGCCACTGGTGTACAGCCGGGCCACTTCGTATTCGTCCTTGTAGGCCATCAGCTTGAAGAAGTAGCGCGCGGTGGCTTCGCTCAAGGCGGTGCTGCCGGGAATGGACCGCTGCTCGGCGCTGCGCACCGTCTCCACCAGGGTGCGGTAGCGGTTGGCGTAGGCGGCGTCCTGGTAGTCGGTGAGGAAGCTGCTGCGGCGGGCGATCAGTTCGTCCAGCGAGCGCGACAGGCGGGTGTCGTCCAGCGGGGCGAAGCTGGCTTCACCACGGGTCGGGCTGGCGGCCGGCAGGCCGCGCACATCCGGCTCGTTGTCCGGGTTGCGCGGTGCCGACGGGGCGCCGGCTTCGCTGCCTTCCCAGTCGCCCGGCGGCAGTTCGCGCAGTGCATGCGGCTTGCGCTCGGCCTCGGTCGGCGCGTTGTGGATCAGGCCGGCAGCCTGCTGCACGGCCTGCGGATCGATCGCGGCCAGGCGGCCCCAGGCGAACGCGGTCTGGTTCATGGCCACGGCGGCGCCGTTGAGCTCCACCGCGCGCATCAGCGATTCCAGCGACAGCGGCACCAGCCCCTGCTGCCAGGCGAAGCCGAGGATGAACAGGTTGGAGGCGATCGCGTCGCCGAGCAGCGCGGTGGCCAGCTGGGTGGCGTCGAGCAGGATCGGGTCGCGACCGCCCAGTGCCAGCTTCACCCCGGCAATGATGTCGGCGGCCGGGAACTGCATGTCCGGGTGCGTGGTGAAGGTGCCGGGCATCGCTTCGTAGGTGTTCAACACCACCTGGGTGCGCTCGCCGCGCACCTTGGACAGCGCCCAGTAGTCGTTGACCACCACCATGTCGCAGCCCAGCACCAGGTCGGCTTCACCGGCGGCGATGCGCACGGCGTGGATGTCGGCCGGGCGGTTGGCGATGCGGATATGGGTGGTCACCGCGCCGCCCTTCTGCGCCAGGCCGGTCTGGTCGAGCACGCTGGCGCCCTTGCCTTCGAGGTGGCCGGCCATGCCGAGCAGCGCGCCGATGGTCACCACGCCGGTGCCGCCGACGCCGGTGATCAGGATGTTCCAGGGCTGCGAGAAATCGGTGCGGAAGGTCGGCGCCGGCAGGTTGTCGAGCAGGCTGGCAGCCTTGCTCTTGCTGCCCTTGCGCAGCTGGCCGCCGTGCACGGTGACGAAGCTCGGGCAGAAGCCCGTCGTGCAGGTGAAGTCCTTGTTGCAGTTGGACTGGTCGATGTCGCGCTTGCGTCCGAACTCGGTTTCCTTCGGCAGTACCGACACGCAGAAGCTCTTCTCACCACAGTCACCGCAGCCTTCGCAGACCAGCGAGTTGATCATGGTGCGCTTGGCCGGGTCGACGATCTTGCCGCGCTTGCGGCGGCGGCGCTTCTCGGTGGCGCAGGTCTGTTCAAAGATTAGGATGCTGGTGCCCTTTACCGTGCGCAGCTGCTGCTGCACGGCATCGAGCTCGGCGCGGTCGTGGAATTCCACATCACTCGGGAACTCGTGACGACGCGACTTCCACTTCTGGATGTCATCGGACAGCAGCACGATGGTGTGCACGCCTTCGGCACGCATCTGGTGGGCGATCTGCGGCACGGTCAGGGTGCCGTCCACCGGCTGGCCGCCGGTCATCGCCACCGCATCGTTGTAGAGGATCTTGTAGGTGATGTTGACGCCCGCGGCGATGGCCTGGCGGATCGCCAGCGAGCCGCTGTGGAAATAGGTGCCGTCGCCGAGGTTCTGGAACACGTGCCCGGTGTCGGTGAACGCGGCCTGGCCGGCCCAAGTGACGCCTTCGCCGCCCATGTGGGTGAAGGTGTCGGTGTCGCGGTCCATCCACGTCACCATGTAGTGGCAACCGATGCCGGCCAGCGCACGCGAGCCTTCGGGCACCTTGGTGGAGGTGTTGTGCGGGCAGCCGGAGCAGTAATGTGGCACGCGCGGGAACTGCGCGCGCGGCAGCGCCATCTCGGCTTCCTTGACGTCCATCCAGCGCAGGCGTTCTTCAATCGACTCGGTGTTGAAGAAACGCTGGATGCGGCGGCCGATCACGCCGGCAATCGTGGCCGGGGTCAGCTCGCCGGTGGACGGCAGGATCCACTGGCCCTGCTCGTCGTACTTGCCGACGATGGACGGGCGCGCCCCCCAGTTGGCCGGCCAGTTGTAGAAGTACTCCTTCATCTGCCGCTCGATGAAGGCCTTCTTCTCCTCCACCACGACGATGTCTTCCAGGCCGCGGGCGAACTCACCGATGCCCTGCGGCTCCAGCGGCCAGGTCATGCCCACCTTGTAGACGCGGATGCCGATGTCGGCGCAGGCCTTCTCGTCCAGGCCCAGGTATTCCAGCGCCTGCAGCACGTCCAGGTAGCTCTTGCCGGTGGTGACGATGCCCAGCCGCGCCTGCGGCGAATCCATCACCACCTTGTCGATGCCGTTTGCGCGGGCGAACGCCTGCGCGGCCTTCACCGCGTAACGGTGCAGGCGCATTTCCTGTTCCAGCGGCGGGTCCGGCCAGCGGATGTTGAGGCCGGCGGCCGGCATCTCGAAATCTTCCGGCAGGAGGACCTGGCGGGCGAACGGGTTGACGTCCACCGACGCGGAGGACTCCACCGTCTCGGCAATGGTCTTGAAGCCGATCCAGCGGCCGGTGTAGCGGCTCATCGCCCAGCCGACCAGGCCCATGTCGAGGATGTCCTGCACGCCGGCCGGGTTCAGTACCGGCATCATCGCGCTGACGAATTCCTCTTCGCTGCCGTGCGGCAGGGTGGAGCTGCGGCAGGCGTGGTCGTCGGCGGCCAGCGCCAGCACGCCACCGTGCTTCGAGGTGCCGGCGGCATTGGCGTGTTTGAACACGTCACCGCAGCGGTCCACGCCCGGGCCCTTGCCGTACCACATGCCGAACACGCCATCGACGTTGGCGCCGGGGAACAGGTTGGTCTGCTGCGTCCCCCACACCATGGTCGCGCCCAGGTCCTCGTTGAGGCCGGGCACGAACTTCACCTTGGCCGCTTCCAAGTGCTTGCGCGCGCGCCACAGCTCCAGGTCGAAGCCACCCAGCGGCGAGCCGCGGTAGCCGCTGACGAAGCCGCCGGTGTTCAGCCCGGCGGCGGCATCGCGCTGCTGCTGCATCAGCGGCAGGCGTACCAGTGCCTGGACCCCGCTCAGATAGATGCGGCCGTCGGTGCGCGTGTACTTGTGTTCCAGGGTGTAATCGGAATCACGCACGCCGATCAGGGGATCGTTGGCGGAAGCTGGCGAGGTAAGTTCGGCGGTGCTGGTCATGGCTGGCCCATTGCAGGAACGGCTGGCGGCGGAGGCCTTCACACAGGCTCCCGGCAGCCGGCAAGTGTAGCAGTGCGGTTTTCCCCGCCGCCGGTGTTGCAGTCGCACATGGGCAGCCGTGCAGGTTAGGATCGGGGGCAGGGTGGGGGACAACCGAGATACGGGGGAGCAAGTGATGGGGATGACAATGCGCCTGGCAGCGGGAGTGCTGCTGGCCGGTTTTTTGCTTTCGACGGCGCAGGCGCAAAGCCTGCCCAAGATTGCCGAGTTCTACTTCGATGAAGACGTGGCCGCCAAGCCGCTCCAGGCATTGCCCGTCGATCAGCCCGGGCTGGTGGACCAGCTGATGAAACTGCGTGAGCGCGGGCGCAAGGCCGTCGAAGCCAGCGTGCAGCTGGCCTCCATTGCCTATGCCGAAGGTCGCAGTGAACTGGCGAACAAGCTTTACGGCGAAGCGCTGGGTGCGGTGGGCGATACCTCCGCGCAGGCGCGTGCCATCCGCTGGAATCACGCGTGGGATCTGTACCGGCAGGGCGATGCCGAAGCGGCCCTGGCGCTGTGGGCTGCCGCCGCCGAAGGCACCCGCGGGAACGCGGCCTGGGTGCCGCCGACACTGGCGTTGGCGCTGTGGAAGCTCGACCGCAAGGACGAGGCGGTCAGCTGGTTCGCCGCCGCGGTGCGTACCGAGCCGGAGCAGTGGAACGATGTCTCACGCTTTGCCCAGTTGCTGCCCCACTGGCAGGACGGCGAGCGCGCGCAGCTGGCTGAAGTGCAGCAGGCCTGGGCGGCCAGTCCACCGGCCTGGCCCTGAGCCGCGTGCTGTCCGGGTGGCCTGTTGCCGCGGACACCGCGCGGTAACCCAGCGCAGCGTCCCTGCCCGGGACAGGGCGTCGGGCACGCAGGAATGAGCGGGCAGGGCGAGCGCTTCGTCCGATCCTAGTCGGATGCCGGTTCCCTCACCGGTATGGTCAGTGCATGCTTGTGCCATGGCCTTTGATGCTTTCGCGCTGATCCTGGCCATGCTCGCGTTGGGCATGGTTTTCGCAAGGTTGCGCACCTTTCCCGACAACGCCGCCGACACGCTCAACAAGGTCGTGCTGTATGTGTGCCTGCCGGCGGCGGTGCTGACCTATGTGCCGCGGTTGCAGCTGGATACCGCGCTGCTCGGCCTGATGCTCACACCCTGGGTGTTGATGGGGTTGACGCTGGCGCTGGTCAGCCTGGCCACCCGGCTGTTCGGCTTCGAACGGCAGGTGCATGCGGTGTTGCTGCTGTGCGTGGCGTTGTGCAACTCCAGCTTCATCGGCTACCCGATGGTGCGCGCGCTGCTGGGTGACCACGCCTTGCCGTATGCGGTGGTCTACGACCAGTTCGGCACCTTCGTGCTGCTGTCCACGTTCGGGCTGTATGTGCTGGCGCGTTACAGCGGCGATGCGCCACCGGGCGGACGTGCGATCGTGCTGCGGATCCTGAAGTTCCCGCCGCTGTGGGCACTGGGGTTCGCGCTGGTGCTGATGCCGGCCAGTCCGCCGGCCTGGATCGCATTGGCGTTGAAGAACCTGGCTGATGCGATGCTGCCGCTGGTGATGCTGGCCGTCGGCTTGACCATCCAGCTGCGGCTGACGCGTGCTGAACTTGCGCCGTTGGGGGTGGGGCTGCTGCTCAAGCTGGTGGTGCTGCCGGCGGCGGCCCTGCCGCTGTCGTGGGCGTTTGGATTGCAGGGCGAGATGTTGCGGGTCAACGTGCTGGAAACCGCCATGCCGACCATGATCACCGCGGCCGCGCTGGCGATCTCGCACCGGCTGGCGCCGCGACTGGCCGCCGCGCTGGTCGGTTACGGCATCGTGTTGTCGCTTGTCACCTTGCCGGTCTGGGTGTGGGTGTTGCACCGGGTTTCCTGATACAACGTGTCCGGGAGCCGCTACCGCTCCCTCCACTTCCAGGAAGGAGTTGGCTGATGAAGGGCAACAAAGCGTTCTTTCTCTTGTTTGGCACGTTGCTGTCGGTCCCCGGTCTGGCTGGCGGATCAACGTCTCCCGAACCTACCGTCGAGTCGGGGGCGAACGACTTTCACGCACCGATGCTGCAGAAAGCGCAGGAGCTGGCAGCCAGCGGGCAGCCACTGGCGTTGCTGGTAGCATCACGCTTGGCCTTGCCGACCGAGCTGTCGGCGCAGCCACACCCATCGTCCGTTCCCCGCCAGAGTGATGCTTGGCTGGAGCAGGCCATCCGCGAGGGCAGCGAGCAGCCTGTGATAGCGCGCGCGGCGGTGAGCCGTTGCATCAGCGCGGGACAGTGCGACATCCCCCTGGCGATTCGTATACTGAAAACGCAGGAAGCCGATGAAGCAATTGCACAGCTGCTTTTATGGCGCATGGCCGTGGCTTTGGGCGATACCGAGGAGGCGTCGCTGGCATGGACGCGCGCGACCCAAGCGACCCGCTTTGTTGATGAATATGCCGAAGGACTGGACATGCTCGATCGCATGACCCGCGGCATGCGTATTCCAGTGCACTCCACGGCGGTGCAGACCGATCCGGAACAGGCGCGCCTGATCATGGTGTATGCCTTGGCCTCGGCCTTCTCCATGACAGCGCTGGGTGAGGTGCAGCAGCAATGTCCAGCACCTGTCGACGCTACGCGCAGCGAGGGATGTCGAAACCTCCTGACGTTGCTGGCCGGCAGCAATGCGCTGCTGGCCAGCAGCTATGGAAGCGCAAGGATGCAGGTATATGCCCGGGATGCGACTGAGCGTGAATACTGGCAGCAACGCCGGCGCGAAGTGGCCTGGATCTCCGGGCAGGCGCTGGGTTTGCTGTCGCACCAGGCCGATGGAGGCACCGTGGCGGAAATGCAGCAGTACCTGCGCTGGAACGTGGTATCGGGCGAATTGGGTGCGATGCGGCAACTGTTGGCGGCGAACGATATCCCGCCAACGCCGCCGCTGAACTGGCAGCCGGAAAAGGTTCTCTAAGGCCTCACCCGCCTGCGGGGGAGGCGGCAGGGCCTCAATCCGCCGACACCGTGCGTTCGCGTGCCCACGCACGCAGCGCCTGCACCGGTTCGGCCATCAGCACCGACAGCGGCCTTGTGCTGCGGATCTCGGCCATCAGCAGTTCGGTGTCCAGGGGCTTCTGCTCGGCGTGGGCGGCGTACAGGCCGGCGACGATGGCCTGCTCGATTTCGGCACCGGAGAAGCCTTCGCTGGCTGCGGCCAGGGCCGGCAGCGCGAAATTCCCGGCAACGAGGCCGCGCTTGCCCAGGTGCAGGCGCAGCAGCTCCACGCGGGTGTCCGGCGAGGGCAGGTCGACAAAGAAGATCTCGTCGAAACGGCCCTTGCGCAGCAGCTCGGCCGGCAGTTCCTGTACCTGGTTGGCGGTGGCGACGATGAACACCGGCGCCTTGCGCTCGGCCATCCAGGTCAGCAGATAGCCCAGGACGCGGCGTGACACACCGCCGTCCTCGCCGTTGCTGGCCAGCCCTTTTTCGATCTCGTCGATCCACAGCACGCACGGCGCCAGCTGCTCGGCCGAGGCCAGCGCATCGCGCAGGTTCTTTTCGGTTTCGCCGTGGTACTTGTTGTAGAGCATGCCGAAGTCCAGCCGCAGCAACGGCACGCCGAACCCGGTGGCGGTGGCCTTGGCCAGCATCGACTTGCCGCAGCCCTGCACGCCCAGCAGCAGCATGCCCCTGGGCGGGTCCAGTCCGGGTGGTGCGGTGCCGGCGACGAACACCGCGCGGCGCTGCGCGATCCAGCGTTTCAGCCGGGCCGCGCCGGCGACGTCGCCGAACCGCGCGCTGTCGTATTCATAGTGCAGGTGGCCGCTGCGGTTGAGCAGCTCGAACTTCAGCTTGGCCAGTTGCGGCAGGTCGTTGGGTCCCAGCGCGCCGTCGTCGTAGATCAGCTGGCGGGCGATGCGGCGGGCATCGGGCAGGCTCAGGCCCTGCAGGTTGCGCAGGATCTGCCGCACCGCGTCCTGGTCCACCTCCACGCGCCGGCCGCCGTGCTCGCCGGCATAGGCGCCGGCTTCCTCGCGCAGCATCTTCAACAACGCGTTGGCATCGGGCAGGCGCGGGTTGAAGCGGGTTGCCAGCGCCTCCAGTTCGGCCGGCAGTTCGACCTTGCTGCCGACCAGCACCAGCACATGCGGCTGGCTGTGCCGGCGCTGCACGATGTCGCGCAGCAGCCGTTGATGGCTGGCGTAACCCAGGTAGGGATGGATGTCGAGCAGCAGGTAGATACCGCGCTGGTCGGCGTCCTGGATCATCCGCAACACCGCGCTGGCATCGGGGGGACCGATGGCATCGTCCTCGCGGTCCATGTCGATGCGGCGCAGGCCTTCGGTGATCGACCAGCGGTACAGGGCGCGCCACACCTGCATCAGCGCCTGCCGGAACAGCTCCACGATCCGTGTTTCGTCCTGGGTCTGGATGACGATCAGCGGCGTGTTGGCGCGGATCAGTGCGGTGAGGTCCTGCAGCTCGCTCATGGTGGTTCCATCCCCGGGGCGCACACGATAGCAAAGCCGGACCGGGCCGCTGGCGGACGTTCCTGATCCGGTGACTACCGTTGGCAATGCGCCGCGGTGTACGCTGCGGACAAGTCCCGCGCAAAACGAGGCGTGCATGAAGACGATCCTGGTAGCCGGCTCCAAAGGCGGTGTCGGCAAGACCACCATCGCCACCCATCTGGCCGCGCAATCGGCGTTGGCCGGCACTGCCACGGTGATCGCCGACGCCGACCCGCAGGGCTCCAGCACCCGCTGGGCGCAGCGCCGCTCGGTGCTCGACAGCGCCGTGCTGCCGTTGGACGTGTACCGCAAGAAGCACTGGGAAAAACGCATTCCCGATGGCACCGGGCAGGTGATCATCGATGCGCCCGCCGGCGCGTATGCCGAGGATCTGGAGCACTTCCTCGACGTGGCCGATGCGGTGGTGGTGCCGGTGCTGCCCTCGGCGCTGGATATCGAGGCGATCGTCGGCTTTCTGAACAGTCTGGCCAAAATCCCGCGCGTGCATTCGCGCGCGCTGCCCGTGGGGCTGGTGCTCAACCGCACCAAGCCATGGACGCAGACCTCGCAGCAGGCCCAACAGATGTTGGCGCAATGGCCGTATGAAGTGGTCGCGCAGCTGCGCGACAGCCAGAGTTACGTGGTGATGGTCGGGCTCGGGCGCAGCCTGTTCGACTATCACTCCGCCCAGGTACGCGAGCACCAGCACGACTGGGCGCCGCTGCTCAAATGGTTGAACAAGGTCTGACAGGAGTATTCCCCGACCATGCGTGAACTGATCCTGCTGCGACATGCCCACGCCGAACCGGCGGCCACTGGCCAGGCCGATATCGACCGTCCCCTTTCCCCGCATGGCCTGGCCGAAGCCGAAGCCGCCGGGCGCTGGTTGCTGGAACACAAGTTGACCCCGGACCGGGTGCTGTGCTCACCGGCGCGACGCACGCGCGAGACGCTCGAAGCGGTGCTGGAACGGACCGGCTACGTCGAACAGCGCCTGGACGAGCGCATTTACGACGCGGTCCCCGGCACGCTGGCCGCGCTGGCCGATGAGCACCGTGAAGTGGAGCGCCTGCTGATTGTCGGCCACAACCCGGGGCTGGAGCAGCTGGTGGCGCTGATGCACAGCGGCCAGTCCGGCGACTACCGCGGCATGCCGCCGGCGGCGGTGGCGGTGTTGTCCTTGCCGATGGAGGCGGCGATCGAGCCGGGTATCGCCCGGCTGACCGCGTTCTGGTGGCCCTAACCCCATGGCGGCGGCGCGGGGAGGGCTGCTGCTGAGTCTGGTACTGCTGGCCAGCTCGGCTTTCGCGGGCGAGCCGCTGCAGTTTGACACCGCCCATTCCCGGTTCGGTTTCGAGATACGCACCCGCTTCGGGCAGACGATCGAGGGCGTGTTTCCGCGATTCGAGGGCTGGATCACGGTGCTGCCCGACGGCAGCCACCAGGTGCGGCTGCGCATGTTCACCCAGTACGTGGAGATCCCGGGCAAGCCGCGCTACACCGGCTGGATGCGCGGGGAGGACTTCTTCGATGCCGTCCATCATCCGCTGGTGGAGTTCGAGTCCGATCCCTACCGGCCGGAGATCGCCGAGCACGGCGGCAAGATCGACGGACGGCTGAGTATCCGCGGCATCAGCCGGCGTGAAACGCTGCATCTGCTGAAGCCTGAATGCGCAAGGCCCGGCTATGATTGCGACCTCATCAGTCGTGGCACCGTCCAACGCGGGCGCTACGGCATGGATAGCTGGCAGATGGCAGTGAGTGACCGAGTGACCTTTGTATTGCGTACGCGCCTGACCCGCGCCCCTGGACCGTGAATTTCCTGTTGCGTCTGCTGCTGCTCGGCGCCGCGGTGCTGGGCGCTGGCTGTGCCTCGCTGTCGCCGCAGCAGAAGGACCGTGCCCAAGGGATCGCCATCGCCGCGCGCTCCAGCACGGTGACGTGCGATCTTCCCGACCGCTGCGCGCTGGATTCGCCGCTGCGCGCGCTCGGCGGCCAGGCGATCGCCGGCTCGCAACCGGAGTTGCCGCTGCACTACGCCACCATCCTGGACGAGGGCGAGCTGTCGCTGGTGGCGCGCCTGAACCTGATCCGCAGCGCCACCCGCAGCATCGATCTGCAGACCTACATCTTCGACACCGACGACAGTGCGCGGCTGGTACTGGACGAGCTGCTGGCCGCCGCCCGGCGCGGGGTCCAGGTGCGGTTGCTGATCGACCAGCTCTCGGCGATTTCCGACCTGGAGGTGCTCGGCGCCCTGTCCACCGCGCACGTGAACTTCCAGCTGCGCGTCTACAACCCCGCCTTCGGCAAGGCCAAGCTCAACTATCTGGATTACGCCGGCAGCGTGCTGTGCTGCTTCCGCCGCTTCAACCAGCGCATGCACAACAAGCTGCTGGTGATTGATGACGTGATCGGCGTGGTCGGCGGGCGCAACTACCAGGACGACTATTACGACTGGGACCACGAGTACAACTTCCGCGACCGCGACGTGCTGGTGGCCGGCCCCGAGGCGCGCGAGATGGCGGCCAATTTCCAGGCGTTCTGGAACGCGCGGCGCAGCGTGGATGCCGAGCGCCTGAATGATGTGGGCCGCACGCTGCTCCGGCAGGGGCCGCCGCCGATGCCGCCGGCACGCTTCCGGCGTCCGGAGCGCATCGCGCGGGTGGATGCCGAGGCGTCGGACCCGGCGTTCATCGCCCGCCAGTTCGTGGATACCGCGCTGCCGGTGCGCTCGGTCAGCTATGTGGCCGATCTGCCACGCAAGCACCGCCGCGACCGCAGCGATTCGGCCTTGGCCGGCCAGCACCTGACCGAGCCGCGGCTGGATGCGCTGATCGCCGGCGCCGAGCGCGAAGTGCTGCTGCAGACCCCGTACCTGGTGCTGTCCGAGCCGGCACAGACGCTGTTCAAGGACCTGCGCCGGCGCGCGACGCCGCCGCGGGTGGTGGTCTCCACCAACAGCCTGGCCGCCACCGACAACCCGATCGTCTATGCGCTGTCCTACAAGTACAAACGCCGCAACCTGCGCGAGCTGGGTTTCAACATCTACGAATACAAGCCGTTTCCGCTGGATGCGCCGGTGGCTTCTTTCAATATCGTGCCCCCGCCGTTGCCCGGCGAGCGGGAGGAACAGCACCGCAGCCGCGTGCTGGGCGGCAGTGCCGCCGGCAGCAATGTGCGCGGCAGTGGATCGGGCCGGCGCCTGAGCGCCGATGGCAGCGAGGTGGAATACGAGCTGCTGCGCACCGAGACCCGTCCCTCCTTCCTCGGCACGCGGGCGGTGAACCGGCCGCTGCCGGTGACCCGCCGTGGCGCGCGCATGGGCCTGCACGCCAAGTCGCTGGTGGTGGACCGCCGCATCGGGGTGATCGGCACCCACAACTTCGACCCGCGCAGCGAGAACTACAACACCGAAGGAGCGGTGATCATCGAGGATCCGGTGTTCGCTGAACGGCTGGCGCAGAGCATCCTGCGCGATGTGCATCCGGACAATTCCTGGGTGGTGGCGCCACGGCAGAAGGCGCCGGTGCTGTCAGGACTGAACTACAGCCTGGGCAAGGCCTCCGAGGCGCTGCCGGTGCTCGATTTCTGGCCATGGCGCTATGCCACCGACTATGCGTTCCAGCCCGGCCCGGACTGTCCGCAGCCGCTGCCCCGGCAGGATCCGGATTTCCACCGTTGCTACACCGCCGTGGGCGATTTCCCGGAGGTGGATGTCGGCCCGAAATGGCTGCTGGTGCGGATGCTGACCGCCTTCGGCGCCGGTCTGGTACCGATCCTGTAACGCCTTCCTTGGTCTTTGAACAGGTTATGCGCATGTCCCGAGTATTCCACCAGCCGGTCGATCTGCAGCAGCTCAACGCGCTCAGCCGCAACACGCTGATCGAGCATCTGGGCATCGTCTTCACCGCCGCCGGCGAGGACTGGCTGCAGGCGACGATGCCGGTGGACGAGCGTACCCGGCAACCGTATGGCCTGCTGCACGGCGGCGCCTCGGTGGTGCTGGCCGAAACACTGGGCAGTAGCGCCGGCAATCTGTGCGTGGACCCGGACCGGCAGGTCTGCGTCGGTCTGGAAATCAATGCCAACCACCTGCGCGCCGCACGTTCGGGGATGGTGACCGGCACCGCCCGCGCGCTGCATGTCGGGCGCACCACGCAGGTGTGGGAGATCCGCATCGAGAACGAGGCCGGCAAGCCGGTGTGCGTCTCGCGGCTGACGCTGGCGGTGGTGGCGTCAGCCTGAGGCGTTGGCGCCGGCTCAGCAGCTCACGGCCGGCGCTACGGGTGCTGCCAGGTGCTCGCGCACCCACTGTGCCAGTGCCGGCGCAGGCAGCGCCGCGGTGAAGTGGAAGCCCTGGGCGATCTGGTAGCCCTGCTGGCCGAGCAGGCGCAACTGCGCCTGGCTCTCCACGCCTTCGGCCACCACTTTGAGTTGCAGGCTCTGGCCGATATGCGCGATCGCCTGGGTCAAGGCGCACGCGATCGGGTCCTCCTCGATCCCGCAGACGAAGCTGCGGTCGAGTTTGAGTTCGCTGATCGGCAACTGCCGCAGGTAGCTCAGGCTGGAGTAGCCGGTGCCGAAGTCATCCATCGACAGCCGTACCCCCAGCGCATGCACTTCGTGCAGGGTGCGCAAGGTGGTGGGATCGGTGTCGAGCAGGATGTCCTCGGTGATCTCCACGGTCAGGTCCGTGGCCACCAGGGCCTCGCGCTGCAGGATCTGCGCGATCCGTGCCGGCAGCCCGGCGTCGTGGAAGTCGGTCGGTGACAGGTTCACCGCCACTGACGGCACCTGCAGCCCGTCGCGGCGCCAGCTGGCCAGCTGCTTACATGCTTGGGCGAGTGCCCATTGCCCGATTTCGCCGATCAGGCCGCACTCCTCGGCCAGCGCGATGAAACGTATCGGCGGCACCGTGCCCAGCGTTGGATGCTGCCAGCGCGCCAGCGCCTCGACGCTGTGCAGGTGGCCGTCGGCGATGTCGATCTGCGGCTGGTAATGCAGCTGCAGCTGGTGGTGCTGGAGCGCCTCGCGCAGGGCCGCCTCCATGGTCAGCCGTTCCTGTGCGCTCTGGTTCATTTCCGGGCAGTAGAAGCGCACCCGCGCGCGGCCGCTGTGTTTGGCCTGGTACATGGCCATGTCCGCGTTCTGCAGCAGTGTCTCCATGTCGCCGCCATCGTGCGGAAACACGCTGATGCCGATGCTGGCCGAGGACCGCACCTCCACCTCGCCCAGCTGCCACGGTTGGGACAGCGCGTGCAGTAGGCGCTCACCGCGCTCCAGGGCGGCCTGCGCATCGCATGGGGCCAGTACCACCACGAATTCGTCGCCGGACAGACGCCCGACGATGTCCCTGGGCCCGGCTTCCTCCTGCAGCCGTCGCGCGACGGTGCGCAGCAGGGTGTCGCCCCCGGGATGGCCCATCGAGTCGTTGACCTGCTTGAAGCGGTCCAGGTCGATGAACAGCACCGCCAGTTCCTGCCCGGCATGGCCGGCCGCGCTGATCGCCTGGTCGGCCTGGGCATGCAGCAGGCTGCGGTTGGGCAGCCCGGTCAGATCGTCATAGAACGCCAGCCGGCGGATGCGGTTGCGCGCCTCCTCGCGCTCCAGCGCCAACGCGCACAGATGCACGATGACGGCCACCAGCCGGTGATGGAACTCGTCCGGATCATGCGGCTGGCGGTAGTAGAAGGCGAAGGTGCCCAGCACGCGGCCGTCGCTGGCCTTGATCGGTGTGGACCAGCAGGCGGCCAGGCCGTGGGCCAGGGCCACGGCCCGGTGGGGAATGTCGGCCCAGTTCGGATCGGTGGCGATATCGCGGGCGATCACGGTTTCGCCGGTATACGCAGCGGTGCCGCAGCTGCCCGTGCGCGGGCCGGCGATCACGCCATCGACCAGGCGGCTGAAGGGGTCGGGCAGGCTGGGGCCGGCCAGGGTACGCAGCTTGCCGTCCTCGACCCGCAGCACCGAGCTGATCACCTCCGGCGCGATGCGTTCGACCTCCAGGCACATCATCTGCAGCACTTCGGCGGTGGGCACCTCGCGGACCAGCGCATCGAGCATCTTGTGCTGCAGCAGCTCGTGCACTTTGGTGCGGGTGATGTCCATCAGCACCACCACCTGGTTCACCAGTGTGCCGTAGTCATCGAAGATCGGGTTGGTGCTGACCGAGCACCACAGCGGTTGCCCGTTGTGCCGGTACAGACGCTCGTCGCGCTGGATCGGCTCTCCGGCCTTGAGCTGCCGCGTATCGGCGTCCATCTGCGCGGCGCCATGACTGCCCGGGGCCAGCAGCGCCGGCAGGTACTGGCCGATGGCTTGGTGCTCGGCAAAGCCGAACAGCCGGCCAAAGCCCTTGTTGAGCTGCACGATGCGCCCTTCACCGTCGGTGATCAGTACCGCGCTGTGGGTCTCATCAAAGCCCAGTGACAGCAGGCGGCCGCGTTCCTGCTGCTGGCGTTGCACGGTGACGTCGCGGATCAGTGCCATACGCAGGCTGTCCGTGCCGGCGCTGAGCGTGGACAGCGCCACGCTGATCCAGCACTCGCTGCCATCCGCGCGGACCAGCTTGATGTCATGCGGCTGGGCGGACAGCTCGCTGATCCGGTTGCGGTCGCCGGGATACAGGCGGGTGTCGTAGCGCTCGCGCACCGCCGGCGGCGCCAGCACGCCCAGGTTGCGGCCGAGCAGCTGCGCGCGCGGCCAGCCGCAGATCGCCTCCATCGCCGCGTTGACGTACATGATGCGGTTCTGCTCGTCGAACAGGATCACCCCGTTGCCGATCTGTTCCAGCGCGGCCGAGAAGAACGGCAGCATCGCGCTGGCCGGTCCGGGTGTGTTTTGCTCCATCCTGCGGCTCCCCATGTCCATGGCTCCCCATGCCCGGCGGCAGACCGTGAAGGGTGTGACGCAGCCAGCATAAGCCAAATGTCCCGGGTCCCTGCAGCGGTGTTGGCGGCGGCATTGTCCGTGCGACGGAGGGGGCTGGCGCCGGCGGCGGTGTTCGCGCTGGCGAAAGCCGGACCGCATCCGGTATCGTGCGCGGATGACTTTCCCCCGATCCGCCGGCCATGGCGGTGTGGTCCGCGTGTTCCGCTACCTGTACCGCGTCCCGCTGCTGCTGGTCCACATCGTGCTGTTCCTGCCGCTGATCCTGCTGCTGATGCTGCCCCCGTGGGGCCGTCTCGGTGCGGCGGACGATCCGCTGGAACATCGCGTGGTGCGCGGGTGGTCGACCATGTTCATGTGGATATTCGGCTTCCGCCTGCAGCGCTATGGCCAGCCGCTGCCCGGTGCGGTGCTGTTCGTGGCCAACCATGTCGGCTGGGTCGACATCTGCATGATCCACAGCCAGAAGATGGTCGGTTTTGTCGCCAAACGCGAAATCGCCAGCTGGCCGCTGGTGGGCTGGGTGGCCTCGCGCGGACACACCATCTATCACCAGCGCGGCAACACCGAATCGCTGGGCGGGGTGATGGAGGAAATGGTCAAGCGCCTGCAGGAACAGCGTCCGGTGGCGGTGTTCCCGGAAGGCCGCACCCGCGGTGGCCAGCAGGTGGGCCCGTTCCACGCGCGTATTTTCCAGGCCGCGGTGGAGACCGGGGTGCCGGTACAGCCGGTGGCGCTGCGCTATGGCGAGCGCGGCGATGCGCAGACCACGGTGGCGTTCGCGCCGGGTGAGAGCTTCCTCGGCAACTTCCTGCGGCTGCTGGGTGAACCGGTGCGACGGGCCGAGGTGCATTTTCTCGAGCCGATCGGCAGCGTGGATCTGGAAGGCCGGCGCCGTCTCGCCGAGACCGCGCGCGCGCGCATCGTGGCGGTGATGGAAGGGCCCTGAGTGATGCGGGTTGTTCACGCCCTCTGGCTCCGGTGCGGCGCAGCCTGTCGGCCATGTTGAGTGCCGCCAACTACCTGCCGCCGCCCTGGCTGCGCAATCCGCACCTGCAGTCGATGCTGGCGTCCAGCCGGCTGCGGCTGCGCCGCGGCGAGCAGCTGCTCGCGGCCAGTGGCGCACAGTCGCGCGAACTGATCCTCGATGGCGGCGACGGTGTGCGCCTGCAGGCGTTGCACAGCCGGATTCCGGCGCAGCGTGAACCGGTCGGGCTGGCACTGCTGCTGCATGGCTGGGAGGGCAGCACCCAATCCAGCTACATGCGCATGACCGCCGCACGGCTGTTGGAGCAGGGCTTCGAGGTGGTGCGGCTGAATTTCCGCGATCATGGCAACACCCATCACCTGAATCCGGGCATCTTCCATTCCTGCCGGATCGACGAGGTGGTGCACGCGGCCGCGGATGTGGCGCGGCGTTTCCCGCACCTGCCGCTGGTGGCGGCCGGCTATTCGCTGGGCGGCAACTTCGTGTTGCGGCTGGCCTTGCGCGCACCGGCCGCCGGGATACCGCTGGTGCGGGTGGCCTCGGTCTGTCCGGTGCTGGATCCGGCGGTGACGATGGACAGCATCGAGCGTGGTCCAGCGATGTACGACTGGTATTTCCATCGCAAATGGACCGGCTCGCTGCGCCGCAAGCGCGCGCTGTTCCCGGAGCTGGCCGACTGCGATGACGGGGTGCTGAGACTGGACATCCGCGCGCTGACCGGCTGGCTGGTGGAACGGCATACCGATTACGGCTCGCTGCAGGCGTATTTCGACGGCTACTCCATTGCCGGCGGGCGGCTGGCCACCCTGCAGCTGCCGGCCGACATCCTGATGGCCAAGGACGATCCGGTGATTCCCTTCACCACGTTCGACCAGTGGCAGCTGCCGGCGCAGGCGCGACTGGAGATCGCCGACTGGGGCGGACATTGCGGCTTCCTGGAAAACCTGCGCGGCGACGGCTTTGCCGAGCGCTGGGTGGCGCAGCACCTGCGCCGGGCCGTGACCGACTGAACCGGCACGGGCCGGACGCATGCGCGCTGCCGGCTACAATGCGGGTTTGCGCTAACGCCGGACCGTCATGCAAGAGAACATCATTCAAGCCCTGCGCCGTAACGCCGCCGATGAGGCCGTGTCGCTGGCGCGCGAATGGACCGCTGCCGAGCCGCAGCAGCCGCAGGCCCACCGTTGGCTGGCGCTGGCACTGCAGCAGCAGGGCAATCACGCCGATGCGCAGGCCGCGCTGGGCCAGGCGCTGGCGCTGGCGCCGGACGATGCCGCCTTGCACCTGCAGCATGCCGGCCTGCTGCTGGCGCAGCGCCAGCTCGAGGCTGCCGGCCAGGCGCTGGACAAGACCACCGCGCTCAACCCCAACGAATTTGCCGCCTACCTGATGCAGGCGCATCTGGCGCTGGCCCGCGACGACGTCGATGAGGCCGACCGCCTGGGCCGGCTGGCCGCGCGCGTGGAGCCGGACAGCCCGGAGCTGGCCGCGGTCGAAGGTATGGTGGCGTTGCGCCGTGGCGAGGTGGACCGTGCGCTGGCGGTGCTGTCGTCGGCCAGCCAGGCGCTGCCCAACGATCCGCGCCTGCTGTATGCGCTGGGCTTTGCCTATCTGGGCAAGGACATGCTGGCCTTCGCCGAGCAGGCGTTCCGCCGTGTGGTCGAATTGAACCCGTCCAACCATGCCTTGCGCGGCCTGCTGGTGCAGCTGGCGCTGCGCCAGGGCAATACCGAAGGTGCTGCTGAAACGATGCGCCAGGTGCTGGCCACGGCCGAGGGCGACACCCCGGGCATGCGCCGCCTGGCCGGTGAGCTGGAACTGGCTTCCGGCCAGCCGCTGCAGGCGCTGGAACACCTGCGTCCGCTGCTGGCCGCGTTGCCGGGCGACCGGCCGACGCTGCAGATGCTGCTGGTGGCCTGGCAGCGGCTGGGCCGCGACGAGGAAGCGCGCACCGAGCTGGACGCGGTGCTTGCCAACCACACTCAGCTGCACGATCTGTGGCTGGCCCGCCTGGCGGTGGCGCCGGTCGGCAGCGCCGAAGCGGTGGAGGTGGTCGAACGCTGGCTGACGGCCATGCCCGAACACCTGCCGGCGCTGGAAACGCGCATGCGTCTGCACGACATGAACCAGGAAGCCGACGCGGCCGAAGCCGTGGCGCGGCGCATCGTCGCGCTGGAGCCGGGCCGGGTCAGTGGCGAACAGCGCATCGTCGAAGCGCTGCTGGCGCGCGAGCCGGCAGCGGCGGTGGCGCATGTGCAGGCCCTGCTCGACAACGCGCCGGCCGAAGTGCGCCCGGCGCTGCGCACGTGGCTGGGCGCCGTGCAGGATCGCGCCGGGGAACCGGCCGCCGCACTGAAAACCTGGTTGGAGCTGCACGCCGAGCTGGCGCCCTCGCGGCTGCCGTTGCCGCCGCAGGCCAAGGCGCCGGCGAGCTGGCCCGAGCAGGGCAGTGTCGCTGAGGATCACCCGGTCCGGCCGATCTTCGTCTGGGGCGCGCCGGGTTCCGGTGTGGAGCGGGTGGTGGAAGTGATGGCCGCCGGCAGCCCGGTGCTGCGTGCCGACCGCTTCGGGCCGAACCCGCCCGACGATGGCTTCCAGAATTTCCATACCCTGCAGCGTCTGGCCACCGACGAACTCACCCCCGGGCAGCTGGTGCAGCAGTGGCGTGAGCAGCTGCCGGCGCGTGGCATCAGCGACGGCAACGTGATCGACTGGCTGCTGTGGTGGGACAACGCGCTGCTGTGGGCGCTGCGCCCGCAGTTGCCCGAAGGCCGGCTGGTGGTGGTGGTGCGCGATCCGCGCGACATGCTGGTGGAATGGCTGGCGCTGGGGGCACCGGCACCGCTGGCGGTGAATTCGGCCAGCGAGGCGGCCCAATGGCTGGCGCGTTCGCTGGAGCAGGTGGTGCAGCTGCACGAGCAGGAGCTGTACACCCACCTGATCGTGCGTACCGACGATGCGGTCAACGACCCGGCGGCGATGGGCGCGCTGCTGGAACAGGCCTTCGGCCTGCGTTTCCCGCCGGTGCGCAGTCTCGGACCGACCACCCTCGCTGCCGGCCACTGGCGCAAGTACGCGCAGGTGCTGGCCGGCGAGTTCGCCAAGCTGACCCCGGTCGCGGTGCGGCTGGGTTATCCCGAAGTCTGAGCGACAGGAGCACGCATGAAACTGGACAGCCAGAGTTTCCACAACGGCCAGCCGATTCCGGCCGAATTCGCCGCCGGCGATGCCACCGGTTTTGCCGGCAACCGCAATCCGCAGCTGGCCTGGCGCGAGGTGCCCGACGGCACACGCTCGTTCGTGCTGCTGTGCGTGGACCCGGATGTACCGACGGTGGCCGAGACCGTCGGCCGCAGCGACATGACCGTGCCGCTGGACCAGCCGCGCGGAGAGTTCGTGCACTGGGTGATGGTGGATATCCCCGCGCAGCTGCGGGAGATCGCCGCCGGCAGCTGCAGCGAAGGCTTCAGCGTGGGTGGCAAGGCGCAGCTGGCCGGTCCGGCCGGTGCCCGTCAAGGTCTGAACGACTACACCGGCTGGTTTGCCGGGGACGCGCAGATGGGCGGCACCTACCGCGGCTATGATGGCCCGTACCCGCCGTTCAACGACGAGCGGCTGCACCGCTACTTCTTCCGCCTGTTCGCGCTGGATATCGCGCAGCTGCCGGTGGACGGCGATTTCACCGCGGCGCAGGTGCTGCGGGCGATGCAGGGCCATGTACTGGCCGAAGCCAGCGTGCATGGCACCTACACGCTGAACCCGGCACTGGGCTGAGGCGGCGCAGCGGCAAAAGAAAAGGGCGCCGCAAGGCGCCCTTTCTGTATCGGCCGGTGGTTACGGCTTGACCTGTTCCGAGCCGACCACCATGTCCAGCACATAGGCCTGCGAGGCGCCATCGGCCGGCGGGTTCTTGACCTCGTAGCGCTTCACGCGCAGCACATTGCGCACGCCCGGCTGATGGGTGTAACCCTCGATGTTGCCGTAGAAGTTCTCCCAGGCGCCGCGCTGGCCCTGTTCCAGGCCCTGGTCGTCGTACTTCACTTCACGCACCTGCAGGCAGGTGGCGTCCTTCATCAGCGGGTGGGAGCACGGCTTGCTCTGCGCGTCCACTTCCAGGAACACCGTCTCGCCCTGGCCGCCGTAACGGGTTTCCGCGGTGGGCGCGCCGGCAAACACCAGCACATCGCCGCTGGCGGTGACCAGGGTCAGCTTGCTGGCATCGAGCGAACGCACGGTCAGCTTGCCGCCCTGCAGGCGCTCGCTCACCAGCCCATCCAGCGCCATCAGCTCCGGCTCGCAGGCCATGTTGGTGGACATCAGGCTGCCCATGGACAGCGCGTCCCCTTCCAGCGTGTAGCTGCCGCCCAGGCCGTTGCAGGTGTTGCTGACGGCGACGCGGCCGTCGGTGAAGTCCAGCGTGACCGGCTTGTCGGTGCGTACGAACAGGCCATCGATGCGCTTGCCACTGGCGTCGGTCGCGGTTTCCAGCGTCCAGTGGCGGGTGCCCAGCAGGGCGCCGTCGATGCCGGCGGCGGCCGGCGCACTGGCCGCTGGCGCGGTGGTCGCCTCACCGGTGGTCGCCGGCGGATTGCTGCAGGCGGTCATCAGGGCGAAGGGAAGTGCCAGCAGGAGGATGCGCTTCATGGGGAACTCCTTGGAGCTTTGGAAAGAGGTGGCACGGTAAACGGGCAGGCGTACCTGGCGGGGTTGCCGACGTTTTGCCTATTCAGTTTCCAGCAGGCAAAAACAGCAGCAGGCCGATGCCCAGTGCGATGCGGTATAGCGCAAAGCCCGTGAAGGGACGGCGCTTGATGTAGTCCAGCAACCACTTCACCACGATGAAACCGGTGACCACCGCGGCGGCGAAGGCCACGCCCACCTCGCCCCAGTTCTCGCTACCGAGCGCTCCGTCCCTGGCAAGTTCCATGAACGCGTAGCCACTGGCGGCGAACATGGTGGGAATGCCGACCAGGAACACGAATTCGGCCGCGGCTGCGCGGCGCGTCAGGCCCAGCAGCATGGCCAGGAAAATGGCCGCCGCCGAGCGCGAGGTGCCGGGAAACACGCCGGCGATCACCTGGGCCAGGCCCACGGCGATGGCGACTTTCCAGGTCACCGTCTCGCTGTCGGGCAGGCGTGACGCCAGGCGCTCGGCCACCAGCATCCAGACCCCGCCGATCAGCACCGCCCACGCGATGGGGGTGACGGTTTCAGGCAGCTGCCAGCCAGCCAGCCGCACCGGCAGCCCGACCAGCGCGGTGACCAGGAAGGCCACGCCCAGCTTCATCACGTAGTCGCGGTTCTCACGCTGGTCCAGGCCGTTGGCCAAGGTCCACAGCCGCTCGCGGAAGGCCAGGGTCACCGCGAGAATCGCGCCGGCCTGGATGACGATGTTGAAGAAGTCCGAACGGGCACCGAGCCAGTGCTGGGAGATCAGCAGGTGGCCGGTACTGGAGATGGGGAGGAATTCGGTGAGGCCTTCGAGGATGCCCAGCAACAGGGCGGAGAGCAGGTCTGACATGAAAAGAGTGTGTGAAAAAGGCGCCGACAGCATAGTGCATGCCCGTGGTTGCACCAGTTTGGTGCTTCAGCTGCGGTTTGCACTATTTTGGTGCAAGTGCCTCGCGCGGGAAGGCGGCTGTATCCAATAAAAACAAACGCTTGCGATGGTTTGAAAGTTGGCATGCAAGCTGCTTAGGTACCCGTACATCATCCATCCGAGGTTGCACCCGATGTCCCTGGAAAACGTTGAGAAGCTGATCAAGGACAACCAGATCGAGTTCATCGACCTGCGTTTTGTCGACATGCGTGGCATCGAGCAGCACCTGACCTTCCCGGTGTCGATCATCGAGCCGTCGCTGTTCGAGGAAGGCAAGATGTTCGATGGCAGCTCGATCGCCGGCTGGAAGGGCATCGCCGAATCGGACATGGTGCTGCTGCCGGACGCTGACAGCGCCTACGTGGACCCGTTCTACGCCGATCCGACTCTGGTGCTGATCTGCGACGTGCTCGATCCGGCCACCATGCAGGGCTACGGCCGCTGCCCGCGCGGCATCGCCAAGCGCGCCGAGGTCTACCTGAAGTCCTCGGGCATCGCCGATCTGGCCTTCTTCGGTCCGGAACCGGAATTCTTCATCTTCGACTCGGTCCAGTTCGCCAACGACATGGGCCACACCTTCTTCAAGATCAACTCCGAGGAAGGCGCCTGGAACACCGGCAAGAGCTATGACGGCACCAACACCGGCTACCGCCCGAGCGTGAAAGGCGGCTACTTCCCGGTGCCGCCGACCGATTCGCTGCACGATATCCGCGCCGAGATGTGCAAGGTGCTGGAAAAGGTCGGCATCGAAGTGGAAGTGCACCACCACGAAGTGGCCAATGCCGGCCAGTGCGAGATCGGCGCCAAGTTCAACACCCTGGTGACCAAGGCCGATGAACTGCAGCGCATGAAGCACGTCATCAAGAACGTGGCGCACCGCAACGGCAAGACCGTCACCTTCATGCCCAAGCCGCTGGTCGGCGACAACGGCAGCGGCATGCACGTGCACCAGTCGCTGGCCAAGGGCGGCACCAACCTGTTCTCCGGGGACGGTTATGGCGGCCTGAGCCAGATGGCGCTGTGGTACATCGGCGGCATCTTCAAGCACGCTCGCGCCATCAACGCCTTCACCAACGCCGGTACCAACAGCTACAAGCGGCTGGTGCCGGGCTTCGAGGCACCGGTGATGCTGGCCTATTCGGCCCGCAACCGTTCGGCGTCGTGCCGCATTCCGTGGGTGTCCAATCCGAAGGCGCGCCGCATCGAGATGCGCTTCCCCGATCCGATCCAGTCCGGCTACCTGACCTTCACCGCGCTGATGATGGCCGGCCTGGACGGCATCCGGAACCAGATCGACCCGGGCGCACCGAGCGACAAGGATCTGTACGACCTGCCGCCGGAAGAAGAGAAGCTGATCCCGCAGGTCTGCTCCTCGCTGGACCAGGCGCTGGAAGCGCTGGACAAGGACCGCGAGTTCCTCAAGGCCGGTGGCGTGATGAGCGACGACTTCATCGATGCCTACATCGCGTTGAAGATGAAGGAAGTCACCGCGTTCCGCGCGGCGACCCACCCGCTGGAATACCAGCTGTACTACGCCAGCTGAGGACCGTCTGAAGTAACGGCGGCCCACGCAGGGCGTTGGCCGCCGGCATCACCGGATACCGTTTGCCGCTGTTGTCAGGTGGCGATGGCGAAGACCTTCCCCCTCCCATCTTCGCCATCGCCGCCGCCTTTGTTGCCCGGGGAGCGCAGGGGCGCTGCAACCGCCGTCAACGCATCCGCAGGCGCAACGCACGCCGCGCGCGACATGGGTGAGGACTCTGCCCGTGGGCACGTGGTGGTCGGCGGGCAACGCCGGTCGTCACCGCCGAGGTCTCGCAGCGTTCGGCGCAACAGGCAGTGGCCCTACCGCGGCAGCTGCAAGACACGATCCCGGCCCGCAGCCGCAGGCCGGTCTCCTCCACATCGGGACATGCGCATGAAACTGATCTCCGCGATCATCCGGCCGTTCAAGCTCGACGACGTGCGTGAGGCCCTGGGCGCCGCTGGCGTTTCCGGCATCACCGTCACCGAGGTCAAGGGGTTTGGCCGGCAGAAGGGCCACACCGAGCTGTACCGTGGTGCCGAGTACGTCGTCGATTTCCTGCCCAAGATCCGCATCGAAACCGCCGTCACCGACGACAACGTCGAGGCGGTGATCGAAGCCCTGCAGGGGGCGGCCGGTACCGGCAAGATCGGTGACGGCAAGATCTTCGTTACCGCGCTTGAGCAGGTGGTGCGGATCCGCACCGGCGAAACAGGCGCCGACGCGCTGTAAGAAGAACCCGCTCCCGACCTGTCCTCCGGCGGCAGCGACCGCCAGGTGACAAGAGGTCGCTGGCAGGTTCCACCCCCACAACCGGAGTCGACAATGCGAACGGAATTTTTCACCGGGTTGAACGCCCGGCTCGGAGGCCTGTGCCTGTCTTTCCTGCTCAGCGCGGCGATGCTGGGCATGTTTTCCAGCAGCGCCTGGGCACAGCCAGCACAATCCCAGCCGCTGGCGGCAGCGGAAGTGCACGCCCAGGCGGTGGATGCCGCCGCAGCCCCGGCAGCCGCGGTGGCAGATGCAGTGCCCGGCTTCGACAAGGGCGATGTGGCGTGGATGCTCACCGCCACCTTGCTGGTACTGATGATGGTGGTGCCCGGCCTGGCGCTGTTCTACGGCGGCCTGGTGCGCGCCAAGAACGTGCTGTCGGTGCTCAGCCAGGTGCTGGTGGTGTTCTCGCTGGTGCTGCTGCTGTGGGTGGCCTATGGCTACAGCGCGGTGTTCAGCGCCGGCAACGCGTTTTTCGGTTCGTTCACCCAGTTCGCCTTTCTCAAGGGCTTCACCCCGGACTCGGTGGGCAACACGCCGATCGCCGGCCTGCCGGACTTCCTGTTCGTGGCCTTCCAGTCGACCTTCGCCGGCATCACCACCGCGCTGATCGTCGGTGCCTTCGCCGAGCGCATCAGGTTCCGCGCGGTGCTGCTGTTCTCGGCGTTGTGGTTCACCTTCAGCTACATCCCGATGGCGCACATCGTCTGGGGCGGCGGTTATCTCGGTGAGATGGGCGCGATCGATTTTGCCGGTGGCACCGTGGTGCACATCAACGCCGGTGTCGCCGGCCTGGTGGCGGCGTGGTTCGTCGGCAAGCGCATCGGCTATGGCCAGACCGCGCTGAAGCCGCACAACCTGCCGCTGACCTGGATCGGCGCGATGCTGCTGTGGGTGGGCTGGTTCGGCTTCAACGCCGGCTCGGCGGCCGCCGCCGATACCGTGGCGGCGCTGGCCTTCATCAATACGGTGCTGGCGACGGCTGCCGCGGTGTTGGGCTGGACGCTGGTGGAAGCCGTCACCAAGGGCCATCCCTCGGCACTGGGGGCGGCCTCGGGCGCGGTGGCCGGCCTGGTCGGGGTAACCCCGGCCTGCGGCAGCGTGGGTCCAATGGGTGCCATCGTGATTGGTTTTGTCACCGGCATCATCTGCGTCTGGGGTGTTACCGGGTTGAAGCGGCTGCTGAAGGCCGATGACACCGCCGACGTGTTCGGCGTGCACGGCGTGGGCGGCATCGTCGGCGCCCTCCTCACCGGTGTGTTCAGCGCGCAGTCGCTGGGCGGCACCAAGGCCGATCTGGATATCGCCCACCAGGTGTGGGTGCAGGTGGTCAGCGTCGGCTTCACCGTGCTGTGGTCGGCCGTGGTCACCGCGGTGATCCTGCTGGTGGTGCGCGCGCTGGTCGGCCTGCGGGTCAGCGAGGATGCCGAACGCACCGGGTTGGACGTCACCACTCATGGCGAATCGGCCTACGAGGTCTGAGGTGCAGCATAGCCCCTCTCCCTGTCGGGGGAGGGGGTACAGGCGCCCGCACCGACGCGACCTGCGCGGTCGCATCGGTGCGGCCCGGCGGATGCCGAAGGCGCCCGGGGCCGCGCTTTGCCGGTGGTGCACAAGCCGTGCCGCGGTCGCTTTGCACTATATTGGTGCAATGACCGCAGCCGAGTTCACCCCGTCGCCGGAACTGATGGCCACGCCGCTGGTGTGGAGTGGCGCGGACGGCCGCATCCAGGGGGCCAATCCGGCGTTCTGCCGCTGGCTCGGGGTCAGCGTCCGGCGCCTGCTCGGCCAGCCGCTGGTCTCGCTGGAAACCCAGGGTGAGGCGCTGGCGGTGCGGCTGACCACCGCCGGCAGCGAGACCACCCGGCTGCCCAGGCTGGCGCTGGCGCTGCCTGGCGAGGCGCCGCGCTTTGCCGATGGCTGGCTGAGCGTGATCGACGCGGGGGGCTGGCTGCTGGAGGCGCATCCGGTGGACGAGTTCCAGGGGGCCGATCCGGCGCAGCTGCTGCCGGGCGCGTTCAGCGCCGCGCTCAAGGGGTTGGCGCACGAACTGCGCAATCCGCTGGCCGGCCTGAAAGGGGCGGCGCAATTGCTGGCCCGGCGCGCGCATGGGCGCGATGCCGAGGAAAGCGAGCTGATCGACCTGATCGGCACGGAGATCGAGCGCCTGAACACCCTGCTCGAACAGCTGCTCTCGCCGGCACCGCAGCGCCCGCATGCGCCGCTGAACATCCACGCCGCGCTGGAGCGGGTACTGCGCCTGGCCGAGAACGAGGCCGGCTGGTCGGTGCGGCTGCTGCGCGACTACGATCCCAGCATTCCCGAATTCCCCGGCGATGCCGACCGGCTGACCCAGGCGCTGCTCAACCTGGTGCGCAATGCGATGCAGTCCGGCGCCACCACGGTCACCGTGCGTACCCGGGTCGAGCACGGCCTGCGCATCGCCGAGCAGCCCCACCCGTTGGCGCTGCGCCTGGAAGTGGCCGATGACGGCCGTGGCGTGCCCGAGGAGCTAACCGAACACCTGTTCCTGCCGCTGGTCAGTGGCCGTGCCGAGGGCACCGGGCTGGGCCTGGCGCTGGCCCAGCAGGTGGCGCGCGAACACCGTGGCACGCTGAGCTACCGCTCGCGTCCCGGCCGCACCGTGTTCACCGTGCTGCTGCCCCTGCCGCTTGCCGAACAAGCCCCGGCGGAGATGGAGATGAGCGATGTCTGATCCAACCGCGCAGGGCGCCACCATCTGGGTGGTCGACGACGACCGCTCGGTGCGCTTCGTCCTGACCACCGCCCTGCGCGACGCCGGCTACGGCGTGGAAGGGTTCGACAGTGCCGCGGCCGCGCTGGCGGCGCTGGCGCTGCGGCCGGTGCCCGACCTGCTGTTCACCGATGTGCGCATGCCCGGCGATGACGGCCTGGTACTGCTGGAAAAGCTCAAGGCCGCGCACCCGCAGCTGCCGGTGATCGTGATGTCGGCCTACACCGATGTGGCCAGCACCGCGGGCGCGTTCCGCGGGGGGGCCCATGAATTCCTGTCCAAGCCGTTCGATCTGGATGACGCGGTCGAGCTGGCGCGGCGCGCCTTGCCGGAGCGCGACGCGCTGCCGGTCCCCGTCGTACCGCTCGCCCGGGAGGAGGGGCCGCCGCAGCTGATCGGCGACAGCCCGGCGATGCGCGCACTGTTCCGCAGTATCGGCCGGCTGGCGCAGGCGCCGCTGTCGGTGCTGATCAATGGCGAGACCGGCACCGGCAAGGAGCTGGTGGCCAACGCGCTGCACCGCGAATCGCCACGAGCCAAGGGTCCCTTCGTCGCGCTCAACACCGCCGCCATTCCCGCCGAGCTGCTGGAAAGCGAATTGTTCGGCCACGAGGCCGGAGCCTTCACCGGTGCGACCAAGCGCCATATCGGCCGCTTCGAACAGGCCAACGGTGGCACCTTGTTCCTGGATGAAATCGGCGACATGCCGCTGCCGTTGCAGACCCGCCTGCTGCGGGTGCTGGCCGAAGGCGAGTTCTTCCGCGTCGGTGGCCGCGAGCTGATCCGCGTGGATGTGCGGGTGGTGGCCGCCACCCACCAGGATCTGGAGGCCCTGGTCGAGCAGGGCCGGTTCCGCGCCGATCTGTTGCACCGGCTGGACATGGTGCGGCTGTGGCTGCCGCCGTTGCGCGAGCGCGTCGATGATGTGCCGCAACTGGCCGAGACCTTCCTGGCCAATGCCGCGCGCCGCCTGGAAATGCCGGTCAAGCGCCTGTCGGCGCCGGCGATCACGGCGCTGCGCGGCTACGCCTGGCCAGGCAACGTGCGCGAGCTGGAGAACGTGTGCTGGCGCCTGGCCGCGCTGGCCGCGGCCGATACCGTATCGGCCGAGGATGTGCAGGCGGCGCTGGCCCGTGGCGGTCGCGGACCGCGCCATCCTGCGGTGGCCGTGCCCGAGCACTGGGATCGCGCCCTGGCGGTGTGGGCGCAGCAGCGGCTGGCCGAAGGCGCCAGCGGCCTGCACGCCGAGGCGCGCGCGCGGCTGGACGCGGTGCTGCTGGAGGTGGCGTTGACGTTCACCGACGGGCATCGCGGCGATGCCGCCACCCGGCTGGGACTGGGCCGTAACACCATCACCCGCAAACTGGGACCGGGCCGCTTCGGCGAGAGTTGAGCGCCGGCGGCCGGATCCGTTACTGACAGGAGTTATCGATGCGTCTGATTCTTCCCTTGCTGGCGACGGCCACTGCGCTCGCGCTCGGCGCCTGCGGTTCCAGCGCCCCGGTCAAACCGGCCGCGCCGGCGCCGGTGGCGGCGGTCAGTACCGCGCAGCTGGCCGAGGCCAATCTGGCGCCGGCCTCGGCCAGCCTGGTCAGCGGGCGGCTGGTACTGGTGCCTGAAGCCGGCGGCGTGCATATCACCGGCACCATTGGCAGCCTGCCGCGCAGCCAGCCGGCCGCCTTCCACGTGCATGAAAAAGGCGATTGCAGCGCGGTGGATGCCAGCAGCGCCGGGCCCCATTTCAATCCGCTGTCGCAGCCGCACGGCCGCGCCGGTGCCGGTGCGCACCACGCCGGCGATATGGACAACCTGCAGGCCAATGCCGAGGGCGTGGCGCAGGTGGATGTGCACCTGCGCGGGGTCACCCTCGGCGGCGGTGCGGCCAATGACATCGCCGGTCGCGCGCTCATCGTGCACGCCGGCGCCGACGATTACCGCAGCCAGCCGGCCGGCAATGCCGGTGCGCGGGTGGCCTGCGCGGTGATCCGTGTGGTGCGTTGAGCGCCCTGTATCCGTCTTTTTTTACCCAGCCCAGCAAGGGAGTAGCACCATGCGTCTGATCCACAGCACTTTGTTTCTGGCCAGTGCCCTGGCGCTGAGCGCCTGCAAGCCTGCCGCCGAACCCGCGGCGGCCCCGGCCGATACCGCCGCCACACCGGCGGCCGCCGATCCGGCCGCGCCGCCGGCGATGGGCAGCCCGCTCGCCATTGCCGAGCTGCAGCCGACCCAGGGCAGCTCGGTCAAAGGCACCATCCACTTCCTGCTGGTGGACGGCAAGCTGCGCGCCAGCGGCGACATCAGCGGCTTGAAGCCCGACAGCCAGCATGGCTTCCATATCCACGAGAAGGGTGATTGCAGTGCGCCGGACGGTAGCAGCGCCGGTGGCCACTTCAATCCCGGCAGCAGCGAGCATGGCAGTGTTGATGCGGTCGCCCATCACGGCGGCGACATGCCCAACATCAGCGCCGATGCGCAGGGCAATGCCCACATCGACGGCCCGGTGGCGAGCAACGTCAATGCCGGCAAGGGCGATGCGTTCGACATCATCGGCCGTGGTCTGATCGTCCACGCCGATGCGGACGACTACCAGACCCAGCCCACCGGCAACGCCGGCGCCCGGCTGGCCTGTGCGGTGATCACCGCCGCGCGGTAAGCGGCTCTGCAATGGAATGGAAAACGCCGGCAGTGGCCGGCGTTTTTCCCTGCGGCAGCGCGCTGGTGACTCAGTGCGCCAGCAGCGCCCTGGCATCCTGGCCGGCATGCACATGCACGTACAGCACGTCGACGCCATGGGCTTCGAGCACCGCGGCCATCTGCCGCTGGCGCATCAGGTACTGCTCGTAGATCCGCTGCAGGCGCTCGCCATCGCGGTTGTCGTGCGCGTAGTGCGCGCACCAGCCGGCCGGATCGAACAGCGCCATGCGCACCTCGCCGCCGACATAGCGCAGCAGCGGCTCGGGTCCGGTTTCCAGCCAATGCTCTTCGCCCGGCGCGAACATCGCCGTTTCCAGCAGCGGCCACAGATCGCCCAGCCCCTGGTTGTCGTACTGCATGGCCATCATCGCGGCCAGATCGTTCACCGTGAAATAGCGGGCGTGCTCGACCTGCGCGCCAAAGGCGTTCTGTGCCAGCAGCGCGGTGTCGGGCTGGGCCATGCCGTTGGCCAGCAGCAGCTCTTCCAAGGCCTGGCGACAGTCGTGCAGCACAGCGGTATCGGTGCCGGTCAGCACAAACGGCAGCACCCGCAGTCCACCGCCGGTCAATGCCGGATCGGCCTGCAGTGGCAGCGGCACCTCGCCTTTGGCATCGGCGCCGAAGGCCAGCAGACGCGGGCCCTGATGACGGCCGGGCGCGCGCATCTGCAGTTCTTCCAAGCGACGGTGGATCGGCCAGCCCGGGCGCAGCACTTCGGCCGGATCGAAATGCGCGGCGGCAAATACCAGATCCAGTTCACTTGCCTGTGGCACCAGCTTGGCCAGATCGCGGCCGATCAATGCGGCCAGTTCGCCGGCTTGAGCCGAGCCCAACGCGGCCTGTGTGGGTTGTTGGCCGCCGGCCAGTTCCAGCGCTACGACGCCCAGCGCATTCATGTCAGGGTTGGAATTGCTCATGGTTTGCGGTTGGCCCGTCACTGGCTCGAAGCTACACTCAACTCCATTATGCCTGCTATCACGTGCAGGCCACGTCGCACACACTTTCCCATGTCAGGTATCCGCATGCCCAGCGCCCGTCCCGTCGCCATTCTCGGTGGTGTCCGCATTCCGTTTTGCCGCCAGAACACCGCCTATTCGGACGTTGGCAACCTTGGCATGTCGGTCCGTACGCTCGGTGCGCTGGTGGAGCGCTTCGGCCTGCACGGGCAGCAGCTGGGTGAAGTGGCGATGGGCGCGGTGATCAAGCATCCCAGTGACTGGAATCTGGGCCGTGAAGCGGCGCTGTCCTCCGGGCTGTCGCCGCTGACGCCGGGCATCACCCTGCAGCGCGCCTGCGGCACCTCGCTGGATACGATCATCACCGTGGCCAACAAGATCGCACTGGGCCAGATCGACTCGGGCATCGGCGGCGGTTCGGATACCACCTCGGATGTGCCGATCGTCTATGGCAAGAAGCTGCGCGCGCGGCTGCTGGCGGCCAATCGCGCCAAGAGCACCGGCGACAAGTTCCGCGCGCTGACGGCGGGCTTCAAGTTCTCCGAGCTCAAGCCCGAGTTCCCCGGCGTGGCCGAGCCGCGTACCGGCAAGAGCATGGGCGAGCACTGCGAGGACATGGCCAAGGAGTGGAACATCTCGCGCGATTCGCAGGACGAATGGGCGGTGGCCTCGCACAGGAAGCTGGCCGCCGCCTATGAGCGCGGTTTCTTCAACGACCTGATCGCGCCGTTCCGCGGCGTGGAGCGTGACAACATCCTGCGTTCGGACACCTCGCTGGAAAAGCTGGCGACGTTGAAGCCGGCCTTCGACAAGACCTCCGGCCGCGGCACCCTGACCGCCGCCAACTCCACGCCGCTCACCGATGGCGCCTCGGCGGTGCTGCTGGCCAGCGAGGATTGGGCGCGCGCGCACGGCCACGAGCCGCTGGCGTACCTGCGTGACTCGCAGGTGGCGGCGGTGGATTTCGTCCATGGCGAGGGCCTGCTGATGGCACCGACCATCGCCGTGCCGGAAATGCTCAAGCGCAACGGCCTGACCCTGCAGGATTTCGATCTCTACGAGATCCACGAGGCCTTCGCCGCCCAGGTGCTGTGCACGCTGCGGGCGTGGGAGAGCGAGGACTACTGCCGCAACCGGCTGGGCCTGGACGCGGCGCTGGGCAAGATCGATCCGGACAAGATCAACCCGCTGGGTTCCTCGCTGGCCACCGGCCATCCGTTCGCCGCCACCGGCGCGCGGGTGATCGCCACGGCCGCCAAGCAGCTGGCCGAACGCGGCGGTGGCCGCGCGCTGGTGTCGATCTGCACCGCCGGCGGCATGGGCGTGGTGGCGATCGTCGAGCGCTGATCTGCCGGAGCGTGTCCACACGGAGGTGGGCGGGCACCTGATCGCACGGGAAACCGCCGCGCCGCTGCTGCGCCGGCGACATGGCCGATACCCCTCCACTCCCTGACCGCTGTCTGGACGGGTCGATGGTGGCGGTTGCTGCGCATCGATCCGTGGGCCGTTGCCGGCGGTGCGCTCCGGACCGATCCCATTCCAGGCGCCGCGGCGTGGCACGGCCCTGGTGCCGACTTCCATGTCGTGTCCTGCGGCGGCGACCGGAGCGGGCACCGCTGGAACTGTGCCGGGGATTTTGGCGCGCGGCCGCTGACGGGCGCTGGCAGCGGAGCCCGCCGCACCGGTCCTGGACCCTGCCGCGATCCCCTGGCTGACTGCTATCGTCGCCGCTTCAGCGGACACGGGGGACGGGGTATGAAGCGCATCACGATCGGTCTGGGCGTGCTGTTGGCGATGCTGGCGGCGCCGGCGGCGGCAATGACCTTCATGACGGTGGATTACGTCTGCCCGGTGGGGGGCGAGCGCTTCAGCGCCAGCACCATGGGCTCGGGCACGGCGTTCGGCCATTTCCTGGATGGGCGCGCCTATGGCGCCATCCAGTCGCCGTGGCCGCTGGTGGAGTGCCCGGGCAACGGCTTTTTGCTGTTCCGCGAGGCGTACAGCCAGGCCGAGCGGAAGGCGCTGGGCGCCTATGTGCAAAGCGACGACTACCAGCGCCTGCGTGGCACGGAGACCAGCTACTGGCGGCTGGCGCAGCTGCTGCAGGTGATCGATGCGCCGGCCGCCGAGCAGGCCGGCGCGTTGCAGCGGGCCAGCTGGCAGGCCTCGCCGGCGCAGTACCCGCGCTACGTGGCGGCCGCCGCGGCCGCGTTCGCCCGGCAATGCCCGGATGACAGGGCCGTGCGCGATGGCCAGTGGCTGTATTGCCAGATGCTGCTGGGCGAATGGGAGCGGCGGCTGTCACGGTTCGAACCGGCGCGGGCGCGGTTCATACGCCTGCAGCCGCAAGTGGCCCCACTGGTGGCAGGCCAGGACCGCGAGCGGGTGGCCAGGCAGTTCGCCGCCGAGATCGCCCAGCAGCTGCAGCTCATCGAAGCGGGCGACAGCCGGGCGACGATGGCGGTGGATGCCGATGCGCCGGCAGCTGCCACGGCCGGCGCGCAACCCGGTTTCCCGGACGACGCGGCATCGGCGGCCGATACCGCCGCATCTCCGGCCGGAACGACGGCGGACACCGCTGCAATGGCGGCCGACGCGGCCGCCGAAGCGGCGCGTGATGCCGCGGCCGATGCTGCCGCCGGCGAAGGGGATCGCTGAGCGCTCACGCCGGGCGTGCCTGCGCCCTGATCAATCCGCCTCGGGGCGACGAGGGCGTCCTGCAATGGATGCGTTTCTGCATGAGATGTGACGCGCCCGCGGCCGAATACCGCAAGCGCGGCGTCTGCTGGCATTCGCCATGGGGGTACCTGGTTGATCCTGGTGCAGAGGTTGGTCCATCCCATGGGTGCGCTGGTCGTGCGCAAGCGACCCGCCCCAGGTCGGGCTGTGCGCTGCGCACCAGGGCCAGCGCCGGCGGTACATCCTGATGGCGTGGCTGTCGCTGCACGGCGGTTTCGTGCTGGAGAGCGGCCCGCCGGTGCTGCTGGATATCCTCGCCTCGTTGGTGAGGCGGTTCTGGGGCCTGATCGGAATACGCATCCTCAAGCCCCGGCGGATCACCCCGGAACGGGCGGTCTACCGCGGTGTCTCGCCCTGTTTTGCGGGTGCGGCCGCCATCCTGTCCGTACCGGCATGAATGAGCGTTGCGGCCGCTGCACGGTAGAGGTTTGCGGGTACGTGTCGCGTGCCCGGGAGCGTTGCCTCAGTGCCGATCGGCCGGGGAGGCGTGATCGAGCAGGAACTGGCGGATATCGCGGCGCAGCGGCAGGTCATCGGTGCGGCCGGCGAAGCCGTCGGCCTGCCGCGCGTAATCGCGGGCGGCCTCGGGTTCGTCCAGATTGACGTGGCGTTCGGCCAGCGCCAGGCAGATCGATGCGGCGTACCCGCACGCGTCGGCGGCGGTGGCCAGCGGCAGGGCGCGCAGGTACAGGGCGATGGCCAGGCGGTCATCGCCGGTGAAGTCGGCCAGGGTTTCCCACAGGAACGGATGGTCGCGGCCCTCGGCAGCCACGGCATGGCCGTAGTCGGCCAGTGCGCGGTACGCGGCTTGCGCGGCCTCGGCATCGCCGGACTGACCGGCGTGGAGGATGGTGTCGGTCAGTTCCACGACGCGGGCGTGGATATCCGGAGGTATGTTCATTGGGACTGCTGGCAGAGACGGGGGGCGGATTCTACGGACTCAGCCCGGCAGCCGCGGGAAGCCGTGTTCATCGCGCTCCTCGGCCACCGCCTGGTCCTGGATCTGCTGGCGCAGGTCACGGCGATTGAGGGGCAGCGGGATCTCGCCCCGCCGCTGGCGCAACGCGTTGAGCAGGCAGTGCCGGGCCAGCGCGTCGTCGCCCTGTTCGGCGAAGCCTTCGCCCAGCGCTTCCCACGCCTGCGGACCGGCACCCTGGGCGATGGCCCGGTGCAGGAACTCCTCGGCCTGCGGCCACTGCGCCTGTGCGCGGGCAAAGCGGGCCAGCGCCAGCAGCAGGGCCGGGCTGGAGGGGTGGGTCTGCAGCCAGCGCTGCGCGTTGGCGCGCCGCGCGTCGAACCGGTCCACCGGCAGCTCGGCATAGAGCGTGACCAGCGCTTCATCCCACTGGCTGTCCAGGGTCTGCTCGACCACCCGCATGGCCACCTCCTCCCAGTCCAGCGCGACCGCGCGGCGGGCGTAATGGGCCACCGCCTGCGGCGAGACGCGCACAGTCTTGGGCAGCGCGTCCCAGCGGGCGGCCAGCGCGTTGACGTCGGCCGCTTCATCGAGCATCTGCAATGCCAGCGCGGTTTCCAGCGCGGCCAATGATTCGGCCGGCATCACCTGGGTCTGGCGCAGCGCGCCCAGCTGGCCGAATGCCTCCTCGGCGCGGCCGGCGCGGGCCAGCGCCTCGGTGCGCAACCACAGCCCGCGTGGCGGCAGCGGCTGGATCGCGGGCAGGTCCAGGGCGTTGATCGCCTCCAGCGGCTTGTCCTGCTGCAGCCAGCGCTCGGCACTGTGCAGGGCATGCAGAGTCGGTTCGGCAGTCGCCAGCTGCTGCAGGTGTTGGCCGGCACTGGCGCTGTCGGCGCGCGCCTCGGCCGCCCGCATCGCCGCGACCAGCGCGATCGGGCGTACCTGCTGCTCGGTGGCGGCGCTTTGCAGCAGTTTTTCCGCGCGCTGCCAGTGGCCGGCGTCCAGCGCGTGCAGGCCATCGAGCAACCGTGCCCGGCCTTGCCGGCGTCGGTAACGGCCCCAGGCACGGAACGGCGCGCTGAGCAGCGTGCCCAACAGCCACAGCAGCAGCAGCGCGATCAGCCCGGCCAGTGCGGCCTGTGGCAGCGTGGCGATGTAGTCGTTGCCGCCGGCGCGGACGATGACCTCGCCCAGGTCGCGCTGCGATTCCTGCCCCAGCCACTGCGCGCCCAGAATGCCCAGGGCCGCGACCAGCAGGACGACCAGCAGTGAACGGAACGCTTTCATGGTGTCTCCTTGGGGGCGTGCTGGCTGCGCAGTTGCTGCAGGGTGCTGCCCAGTTCGGGCAGGGCCGGGCGCAGATCCAGCGCACGCAGGGCCTGCAGCCGCGTGCGCAGGGCCTGACGTTGCGGCGAGTCTGGCCACAGCCGTTGCAGCCAGGTGTCCATCCGCCCCAGCGCCGCCGCCCAGGCCGGTGTGTCGCCACGTTCGAGCGCGGCCCGGGCCAGGCTCAGTTCGATCTGCAGGGAATCGTTGGCGCTGACCCGCTCGGAGCGGGCGATCAGCACCTGGCTGTCGGCCGGGCGGATCTGCACCAGCGGCGAGAGCAGCTGCTGCCACCACGGCCGGGTGGCGCCGGTGGCCTGCGGCAGTTGTTCGGGCAGGGTTTCCAGGGCATTGGCCCATTGCGTCAGCTGTTCGGCCGCCTGCGCACGCACGCCCGGGCCCAGTGCATCGAGCGCGTTGCGCTCCTGGATCAGCGCCTGGCGCAGGTTGAGGTAGTCCGGACTGTCGATGCTTTCCAGCACCCCGGCTGCCAGGCCATACAGGCGTCGCGCCCCGTCCAGATCGCCGGCATAGATCAGCCGTTGCTGGGCCTGGCTGAGCAGCAGCTCGGCCTCCTCGCGGCGCACGGCCTGCACCCCCTGGCGCGAACGGTCGGCCAGACGGGCGAGGTTTTCCTCCAGCAGTGCGTTGCGCTGGCCAAGGCCCAGCACTTCGTCGCGCAACACCCGGTTGGTCGCGGCCGCGTCCTGGATGCTGCGGGCATTGGCGCGCTGGTCGCGACGCAGGGCGTCCACGCTCTGCGCCAGCGCGCTGAGCTGGAGGGCGGCCGCTGCCCGGCTCTGGTCGGTCTGCGCCAGACGGGCCTGCCAGCTGCGATAGCCGAGCCAGACCGCAGCGGCCACGGCCAGCAGGGCGACCACGGCCAGCAGCCCGCGCACGGCACGGCGGGGCGGGGAAGAGGTGGAAACGTCATTCATGGGGGCACAGCATCCTTGGCAGGCATGCCATCGCCACAGGCGTCACGGCGACGGTGATGCGCGGCAAGCATGGCCTGCGACGTGGCCGCGCTGCAAGCCGGCGGCATACAGCTAGGGTGCCGGATCCTGCGGATGCAGCACGGCGTAGGCGGCGCTGGCCAGTTGTGCCGGCATGGGCCCGGCGGCCACGTGGACCTGTCCGAAGCCGAGCGATCTGGCCAGTTCCGCCAGCCGCGCGCTGGCACTGACCACCGGCGCGGCGCGCCAGCGCTCGATCAGCGGTTCCGGCAGCTGGGTGAGCAGGTGTTCCAGCGCCTCGCCGCTGCTCAGCGCCAGCACGGTAATACCCTGCAGCGCCTGCAGGCGGGCCACGGTGGCCGCGCTGACCGGCAGTGGCACCCGGTCGTAGACGTCCGCCCGCAGCAGTTGCGCGCCCATGGCCTGGACCTGGGCGGCAATCATCCCGCGCCCGCCCGGGGCCGTGACCAGCGCCACCCGCTTGCCCTGCAGGTGGCGCATGGCCGGCAATGCCAGCAGGCCCTCGCTGTCCATGCGCGAGGGCGCCTGAACCCCGGCGACCCCGCGCCGGCGCAGTTCGCGCGCGGTGCCTTCGCCCACGGTCACTGCGTGCCCGGGCGGTATCTGCGCCAGCGGCAGCAGCCGCGCGGCGGCATCCACCGCGGCCGGGCTGGTGAATACGATCCGGTCGCAGGCCAGCGCCTGCGCCAGCTGCGCGCGGGTGGCCGCATCGTTGCGCAGGCGCAGCCGCCACGGCGACAGCGCCACGGTACGCGCGCCAATGCGGGCGGCGGCACGGCGCAGCGCATCATGTTGTCCCTGCGGCCGCAGCGAGATCAGGTGCCAGGGCGTGTCGGTTGGCACATAGGCGGGAGCGTTCATTGCATGCATTATGCGGGCGCTTTCCGATTGCCGATGTTCATTCATGCCCGAATTGCCCCCCTGTTCCCCGTTGCTGTCCCAGCTGCAGTCCACGCTCGATGCGATGCCGCCGGTGGCGGCGATGGGTATCCGTATCGCCGGCTATGAGAACGGCGTACTGCGCATGCAGGCGCCGCTGGCGGCCAACGTCAACGACAAGGGCAACGCCTTTGGCGGCAGCCTGGCGTCGGTGATGACGCTGGGCGGCTGGGCGCTGGTCAGCCTGCGCCTGGCCCTGGCCGGGCACGATGCCGAAGTCTATGTGGCCGACAGCAGCATCCGCTACAAAGCGCCGGTGTACGGGGCGCTGCAGGCCAGTGCCTGCGCCGCGCCGGACCAGGACTGGGAGGCGTTTCTGGCGCTGCTGGCCAAGCGCGGGCGGGCGCGGATGACCGTGCACGCGCAGATCGAAGGTGGCGCGGCCGAGCTGGAAGGGCGTTTCGTCGCGCTGCGCAAAGGCTAGGATGGGCCACTACCAAGGGGGTCCCATGTATCGACGTCTCACTCAGTCCGCATTGATGGTGCTGCTGCTGGTGGCCGGGGTGGCCTCGGCGGCGGGTCCCGGCCGTGCCCAGCGCGCCAAACTCGTGCCGACCCAGGACGCCTATGTGGCCGCGCTGCGCTGGAGCGATTTTGAAACCGCCGAAGGCTTCATCGATCCGGAATACCTCCGTGCCCATCCGCTCACCGAGATGCAGCGCGAGCGCTACAGGCAGCTGCAGGTGTCCAGCTACCGCGAGCGCGGCAGCAGCGCCACGGCCGATGGCAGCATCGAGCGCCGCATCGAAATGGGCGTGATCAACCGCAACACCCAGGCCGAACGCACCCTCACCCTGACCGAGCGCTGGCGCTGGGATCCGCAGGCCAAGCGCTGGTGGCAGGCGGCCGGGCTGCCGGACCTGTGGCAGGGCCAGTAAGCCGTCGGGCGCCGGGTTGCCGGCATATGCGACAATCCCTGCCCGCTTAAAACGACCTGTGACCTGAGTGAACTACGAAGAGTTGCTGGCCTTCGCCGGCCGAAATCCGATGCTGTCGCTGGCCCTGGTCGGCCTGACCGTGGCCATCATCGCCACCGAGATCGCGCGCCTGTTTCGCGGTTACAAATCGCTCAAGCCGGCCGAGCTGACCCACATGATCAACGCCGGCAATGCCGTGGTGATCGATCTGTCGGCCAGTGCCGAGTTCGAGAAGGGCCATATCGTCGGCAGCCGCAACCTGCAGCCGGCGCAGCTGACCCCCTCGCACAAGCTGCTGGCCAACGCCAAGCAGTCGCCGGTGGTGCTGCTGTGCCGGACCGGCAATGCCTCGGCCACTGCCGCCAAGGCGCTGAAAAAGGCCGGTTTCGAGCAGGTCTATGTGCTCGAGGGTGGTCTTCCGGCCTGGCAGGCGGCCGATCTGCCGCTGGTCAAAGGCCGCGGCTGAGCCGTCAATTTTCGTTCAGGCCTTGTATAGGCGGGCGGCAGCCCCCATCGCTGGTCTGGTACCAATCCCAATCATTGAACAATCTGTTCTGGAGTCCTGAGAAATGTCCGAAGAGAACACCAACGGCGTCGCCCCGGCTGAAGCCAACAACGGCCCGGCGTTCACCATCGAGAAGATCTACGTCAAGGACGTTTCTTTCGAATCCCCGAACTCGCCGACGATCTTCAACGAGAACGTGCAGCCGGACCTGCAGCTGAACCTGAACCAGAAGGTGCAGCGCCTGTCCGACACCGCCTTTGAAGTGGTGTTGGGCGTGACCCTGACCTGCAAGGCCGGCGACAAGACCGCCTATGTGGCCGAAGTGGAGCAGGCCGGCGTGTTCGGCCTGATCGGCCTGGAGCCGCAGGCGATCGACGTGCTGCTCGGCACCCAGTGCCCGAACATCCTGTTCCCGTATGTGCGCTCGATGGTGTCGGACCTGATCCAGGCCGGCGGCTTCCCGCCGTTCTACCTGCAGCCGATCAACTTCGAAGGCCTGTACGCCGAAACCCTGCGTCAGCGTCAGCAGCAGGCCGACGGTGCCTCGCTGGCCGACTCCGAGCCGGCCGGCAACGCCTGATCGGCGTCTGCACTTCCGTATGAGTACGAACGACGCGAACAAGATCGCCGTTCTCGGCGCGGGCTCCTGGGGCACCGCGCTGGCCACCTTGCTGGCCCGGCACGGTCACCCGACCGTGCTGTGGGGACGTGATGCCGCCGTCATCGAGGCGATCGACCAGCGTCATGAGAATCCCCGGTACCTGCCGGGGATTCCCTTGCCCGGCTCCCTGCGGGCCAGCACCGACCTGGCGGCCACCGTGCAAGGAGCAGCCTGGATTCTGGTGGTGGTGCCCTCGCATGCCTTTGCCGAAACCGTGCGTGCGCTGGCGCCGCTGCGGCCGGCCGGGGCCGGTGTGGCCTGGGCGACCAAGGGCTTCGAGCCCGGCTCCGGCCGTTTCCTGCATGAAGTGGCGCGTGACGTGCTGGGCCCGGACGTGCCGCTGGCCGTGGTCACCGGCCCGTCCTTCGCCAAGGAAGTCACCCTGGGCCTGCCCACCGCCATCACCGTCCACGGTGATGACGAAGGGTTCTCCCAGCAGGTGGCCGATGCCATGCACGGCCCGGCATTCCGCGCCTACACCGGTGACGACATGGTCGGCGCCGAGCTGGGCGGGGCGATGAAGAACGTGCTGGCGGTGGCCACCGGCGTGGCCGATGGCATGCAACTGGGCTTGAATGCCCGTGCCGGCCTGATCACCCGCGGCCTGAACGAGATGTTGCGGCTGGCCGCCGCCATCGGGGGCAAGCCCGAGACCCTGATGGGTCTGGCCGGCCTGGGCGATCTGGTGCTGACCAGCACCGGCGACCTGTCGCGCAACCGCCGCCTGGGCTTGGCGTTGGGTCGCGGCCAGAGCCTGCCCGATGCAGTGAAGGAAATCGGCCAGGTGGTGGAATCGGTGCAGACCGCCGATGAAGTCATGCGCCAGGCCGATCGCCATGGCATCGATCTGCCGATCTCCAAGGCGGTGCAGTCGGTGCTGCATGGCGACCTGAGCCCGGCCGAAGGCCTGCAGCAGCTGCTGGCGCGGGAACAGAAACCGGAATATCCGGATACGCTGTTCAAGTGAACATCAGCGACGATCAACGAAAAAGCCCGGCAATGCCGGGCTTTTTTGTGGCTGGAGGCAGGCCGGGAGCGGCCACCGCAACGGCTTGTCCGACACCGTGCATCGCCATCGCCATCGGCCGTTCAGCCGATCCGGCGTCGGTGGGGCGTGTGGTGCCGTTCTGCGACCGCCGCAGCCAGGGGCGTGCCCTCCGCTTGCACGCAAAAAAGAAGCCCGGTCTGGGGGAGACCGGGCTTCCAGCGGCGCGGGGGAGAGAGAGCACGCGCCGTACAACAACCTCCGTTAGGAGGTACCGCTTACCAGCTGAAGCGCGGGCCGACGAACCATTCCTTGTCGCCACCCTTGGCCAGCTTGACCTCACCGCTCACGCCCCAGTTGGCGTTGAACTTGGCCAGGCCACCGACGCGGCCGTAGAACTCGCCGTCCGGGTTGATGCCGTGCTTCTTGGTGAAATCCTCGTAACCGGCCAGTGCATAGCCCTCGAACATCGGGGTGAAGGCCTTGCGCACGCCGACTTCGGCGCTGTAGCCGTTGAAGTCCAGGCCCAGCTCCGGATCGAACTTCTGGTAGGCCACACGGGCCAGCAGATCGGTGTCCTTGGCGAGGGTGTGGTTGTAGCCCACGCCCAGACGCCACTGGTCCACATCAACCTTGCCCGCATCGGTTTCCTGCTGGGTGTAGTCACCGAAGACATGGAAGTTCGGCGCCACGGCGACCGAGCCCTTCACGCCAAAGCCGTCGGCGTCGCCGCCCTTGGCATCGGTGTTCACATAGCCGCCTTCCACATAGTTGTAGGACAGGCCGTCGGCGGCCGAAGCGGCGAACGGCAGGGCGGCCAGCAGGCCAAGCGCAATCAGGGAAGTCTTCATAATCGGGATTACCTTTTTTATTGGTTTGATCGAAGCGGCGGTGAAAACGTTTGCGGCTTCGACAGGTGTGAATTATCCGTTAGGCGACGGAATGCCCCCTGAATATAAAACTGACCAGTACATGAATTAATCCGCACCGGCGGGAACTTCCGCAGATGCCGGCCGGGCGTTCGCCTGCGCCAGACCACGGCGGCAGTTCAGCCGCTGTGCCCCGGGCGCCGAGGGCGCGCCTGCCGTGCCGACGGCGCGGTTGGAGCCTGTGCAAGCGCCACCGGTGCCGGTCCGCTTCCTCTGCGCCACGCACGGGCGGTGCTTTCACCCCGGTTTTCGCCCGGTTCCTGCACATTGCCGGCTCTGTCCCCCCGGGAGACGGCAAGCGTTGCGCGGGAGCCTGCCGACAGGCCGGTCCCGCGCGGCGTGCCATGACCGGGCACGCGCACGTCAATCCGGAGAACGCAGCCCATGAGCCCGCAATCGCATTTCGATCTCAGTGGAAAAGTCGCCATCGTCACCGGTGGTGGCAATGGCATCGGTCGCGCCAGTGCATTGATGCTGGCCGCTTATGGCGCGGCGGTGACGATCGCCGATCTGAAACTGGCCGATGCCGAGAAGGTCGCCGCCGAGATCACCGCCCACGGTGGCAGGGCGCTGGCGCTGGAGTGCAACGTGCTCAAGGACGAGGACCTGGTGCGGACGGTGGAGCGCACCGCCGCCGAGCTGGGCGGCATCCACATCCTGGTCAACAACGCCGGTGGCGGCGGGGCCGGGCGCGAGAGCCCGTTCGAGATCACCGTGCAGCAGTTCGAGCGGCCGTTCCAGATCAACGTGTTCAGCGCGTGGCGGCTGGCCCAGCTGTGCGCCCCGCACATGAAGAAGGGCGGTTATGGCTCGATCATCAACATGTCCTCGATGAGCTCGATCAACAAGAGCCCGGCGATCAGCGCCTATGCCGCCTCCAAGGCCGCGATCAACCACATGACCGCCAACCTGGCCCACGACTATGGCCCGGATAACATCCGCATCAACGCCGTCGGTCCCGGAGCGGTGCGTACCGCGGCGCTGGCCACCGTGCTGACCCCGGAGATCGAGCAGCGGATGCTGTCGCATACGCCGATCAAGCGCCTGGGCGAGGCCGACGACATCGCCGGGGCGGTGCTGTATTTCGCCGCGCCGATCTCCAGCTGGGTCAGCGGGCAGATCCTGTTCGTCAATGGCGGTGGCGTGCAGACCCTGGACTGACGCGACAGCCGGCGCGGATCACTCCGGCAGCGAGGACAGGTATTCGATCACCGCCCGGCGACGCGCCGGGTCGGCGGTGGCGTTGACCATCTTGCTGCCCGGTACCCGCTTGGAGGGCGAGGCCAGGAAGGCATCCAGCGTCTGCGCGTCCCAGATGATGCCGCTGGCGCTCATCGCCTCCGAATACACATAGCCCGGCGCAGTGCCGGCCTTGCGGCCGATCACCCCGTGCAGGTTGGGGCCGACGCGGTGGCCCAGATCGGGGCGGGTGTCATGGCAGCCGGCGCAGATGGCGAAGGCGCGTTCCAGCTCGCGCTGATGCGGATCGGCACTGGCCGAATGGTTGAACGCATCGCGCTGGCCACAGGCGCCCAGCAGCAGGCAGAGAAGTCCCGGCAGTGGCAGGCGTGACATCGATTCCTCGTTGCGGCAAATGGCCCCGGTGGCCAGGCGTGGGCATGATCGCCGCCGGCCACGGCGAACGCAAAGCGCACCATGAAAAACCCCGCCGCGGTGGGCGGCGGGGTCGGGTCAGCTGGCGCAGCGCTGATCGCCGGCGCGTTGCAGGCGCCGCGCTTACATTGCCGGGTAGTTCGGACCACCACCGCCCTGCGGGGTCACCCAGACAATGTTCTGGGTCGGGTCCTTGATGTCGCAGGTCTTGCAGTGCACGCAGTTCTGCGCGTTGATCTGCAGGCGGGTATCGCTGCCTTCGCCGACGAACTCGTAGACGCCGGCCGGGCAGTAACGCGCTTCCGGGCCGCCGTAGGTGGCCAGGTTCACGCTCACCGGAATGCTCGGGTCCTTCAGGGTCAGATGGCTGGGCTGGTCTTCCTCGTGGTTGGTCGAGGACAGGAACACCGAGCTCAGCCGGTCGAAGGTCAGCACGTTGTCCGGCTTCGGGTACTCGATCTTCGGCTGGCTGGCCGCCGGCTGCAGGCACTCGTGGTCGGCCTGGGTGCGATGGATGGTCCACGGCGCATTGCGGATGCCCAGCTTGGGCAGCAGCCACTGCTCGATGCCGGTCATCAGCGTGGCGATGGTGCGGCCCTTCTTGAACCACTGTTTGAAGTTCTTGGACTGCAGCAGCTCGGCTTTCAGCCAGCTGTTCTCGAAGGCTTCCGGATAGGCGCTCAGCTCATCGCGCGAGCGGCCGGCGACCAGCGCCTCGAACGCGGCCTCGGCGGCCAGCATGCCGGTCTTGATCGCGGCGTGGCTGCCCTTGATGCGGCTGACATTGAGGTAGCCGGCTTCGCAGCCGACCAGCGCGCCGCCCGGGAACACGGTCTTGGGCAGCGACAGGATGCCGCCGGCGGTGATCGCACGCGCGCCATAGGCGATGCGCTTGCCGCCTTCCAGGTGCTTGCGGATGGCCGGGTGGGTCTTGAAGCGCTGGAATTCCTCGAACGGGCTCAGCCACGGGTTCTTGTAGTCCAGGCCGACCACATAGCCGATCGAGACCTTGCCGCCCTCGGCGTGGTACAGGAACGCGCCGCCGTAGGTGTCGTTGTCCAGCGGCCAGCCAGCGGCGTGCACCACCAGGCCCGGCTCATGCTTGGCCGGGTCGATCTGCCACAGCTCCTTGATGCCGATGCCGTAGGACTGCGGGTCGCGGCCTTCGTCGAGCTTGAAGCGGCTGATCAGCTGGCGGCCGAGGTGGCCGCGCGAGCCTTCGGCGAACACCGTGTACTTGGCATGCAGCTCCATGCCGCGCTCGAAGTTCGGGCCCGGCGTGCCGTCCTTGTGGATGCCCATGTCGCCGGTGGCCACGCCCATCACCGCACCGGTCTCGTCGTACAGCACTTCGGCGGCGGCAAAGCCCGGGAAGATCGCCACCTCCAGCGCCTCGGCCTGCTGCGCCAGCCAGCGGCTCACTTCACCGAGGCTGACGATGTAGTTGCCGTCGTTGTGGAAGCACTCCGGCAGCAGCGCGTGCGGGGTTGCCTTGGCGCCGGTTTCGTCCAGGAACAGGAACTCGTCGCGGGTCACGGCCTGCTTCAGCGGCGCGCCGCGTTCTTTCCAGTCCGGGAACAGCTCGGTGAGCGCGCGCGGATCCATGATCGCGCCGGACAGGATGTGCGCGCCCGGCTCGGAGCCCTTCTCCAGCACGCACACCGACAGCTCCTGGCCCTTTTCCACGGCCAGCTGGCGCAGGCGGATGGCCGTGGCCAGCCCGGCAGGGCCGGCACCGACGATGACGACGTCGAACTCCATCGCTTCGCGCGGCGGCAGGGCGGTGTTGCTTTCAGTGTTCATGCAAGAGCTCTTGGGTAAAGGTCGGCGCGGTGGCGACGACGGTTGCCTGGAACCATCGCCCCGAAAAGAGGCGACGATGATCTGTGAAGGTACCGCAGTTCCACCCCGACCGACCCGCCCTGCGCCCTTGGCAGACACGCGGCGCAGCGGGCAGATGCGGCACGGGCCGCCCCGGATCCTGTGAAGGACGGGGCAGCAGGGCAGACGAGCGGGCCGCCGCACTGCAGTCCCTCCGGCTGGAAAGCGCAGGCCTCGTCCCTGATCGGCCGCTCCGGCCTCGATATCGCGATTTTCGCCGACGATCAGCCGATCGTCCAAGGCTTGCGCCTGCGGCCGGCAGCTGTCGGCCGAATCATCCCCAAGACTTGCGCCGGTGTCCGGCACGGGGTGGCCGACCACGGCGCTGCACGCACTCGCATCCGGTAGGCCAGATCCCGGCCGGTCCGGTGCGTTGCCGGCCGGGCGGCCCCGGTCAAGCCGCCGTGTCGGGCGTCACCCCGTATCGCCTTCAAAGGCGCAGCCCTGCACTTGCCAGCAGGGACGAAAGGCTCCCGCAGCACCGCCTGGAGTCTCAACGGAACAGCAAAAAGCCTTAACGAAACAGCTCAGAAGCTATCCGGAGTAGCAAAAAGCCTCAACGGAGCAGCTCAGAAGCTATCGGGAATAGCAAAAAGCCTTAATGGAGTAGCTCAGAAGCTATCCGGAGTAGTAAAAAGCCTCAAAGGACAAGCAAAAAGCCTTAATCGTTCAGCAAAAAGCCGCAACGACGCAGCAAAAAGTCTCACCGCATAAACAAATAGCCTTGATGGGCCGCTCGCGGCTCGAGGGCCCGCCGCTCGGCTTTGGGCCATTGAAAGCCCGCGCCGCACGCTGCCCTGCCTGCTGCGGGCCGCTCAGCGAAGCGTTTAAGCCGACCGCCACAAAGCCGGTGCCGGATCCGTCGCGTACACCGATGGCGAGGATAAGGCGCGGAACGCCCATCTTTGCCCCGGCCAACGGTGTCCATAACGGTGCGGAACCGTGCGATGCCGAATGCAAAGTGGATTCAGTCCGAAAACCAACACGTACAAGACAGTTGCTGAGTTAAGCCGACTGGCGAAGCCAATTCGGCTTGAATGAATTGTTAGGGGGCAGTCGATTGACATCAATGCGAGGCTGTTTAAGCAGTTGCAGGCTAGCCACAATATTGTCTGGATCTTCTGTGCTCAGACCAGCGCCGATCAACTCGTCTCTCCAAATAGCTAAGCTTGAGTATATGCGACCAAGAAGAAACGAGGCGGCCTTGCGGTGATCGCTGTAACTGGCGTAGTCAAATTCATCGAAGCCAGAAGAATCCGTGGAGGCGATGTCCTGCAACGGTAGTCGTTGACGGCGAATGAACGAGTACTCACGAAAGAAGGCGCTGAGCTGCCTCTTTAATGTGCGTGTCCAGAGGTGTCGGTGAAGCTCTAACTCTTCTTCTGCGACGAGTGCTGCGGTAAGAGGACGCATGTACTCAACGCAGTTTCCAGACGTCCAATTGCCGACAATGGCCTTCACGAGCGCTGCATATTCCTTTTTGGAGAGCCAGTTGTCCCGAATGGTCTCATAGGCTTCTTGCATCCGCTTCCGATGGTCTGTGCTATCACCGGATCGCATTGCAGCGCCGTGCTCTTTGAAGAATCGCGCGGTACTCACCACTGCCCCCTAACGCCAGAATTAAGCCGCGTTGCGAAGCAACGTCGGCTTGGATGACTTGTTAGGCAGTTAGTGGCCAGAACGGTTTGATGCTGCAACCGTGCTCCCCAGCACTGCCGCCTTTTGCCGAGCTTGCCACAGACTGCAGGACGGGGCTTGCCCGGTGAACCTTGAAGTGCGGTGCGACCGAAGCCGTGGCCAGGTTGTACCGGGAAACTGCCGAAGCGGAAACCACCTGAAGGTTTTGTTCCACCACGGCCTAACGCTGGAATTAAGCCGCGCCGTGGAACGGCGTCAGCTTGAATGAATTGTTAGACCACAGAGCGCTGAAAGTAGCGGCAGCCGCAATTGCGCCAATAACGATAGCTGCAAGAGCGCTACCGGCATAGGTAAGTCCGGAGAGCACGGCAATAGTTGAGATTGCTGCTATGCAGAAGCTGGCGAGCGCGACAAACGCATTTGCTGCTCGTGTAATGAGCAGCGCCGCAAATTGGATGACCAGGGCTGGTAGAAAAGCGCCAATGCCGAACACTACGAGAGCGCTCCATAGCGCGACGGGCCATCCGGATGGCATGGCTATTGCGGCAGTTGCACCAATCGCTGGCACCGCTAAGTAGCTAGTGATGATCCCGGAAATAGCGCCAGCCAGTATGCTTTTGAGCGAATCCGTCATAACGCTTCTCCTGTAGTCTAACGCCTGAATTAAGCCGACCCGTGAAGCGGGTTCGGCTTGAATAAATTGTTAGAGGTCACAGCCAACGAACCACAAGCCCTGAAACCAATAACAGCACGCCAGCCATGCCAAGCCAGTCAACAGGCGAGACTTTGATGAACTTAAGATCGGGGTTGGCGAAGCTAATGGGACTGAAGAATGCTTGTGGTGCTGCCAACAGAAAGCCAGCACCCATGAGCAAGCGACCCATTTCTGTCTCGGGGCTTCGCAGGCCATCCGTAACGTAGATGATCCCCATCACCGTGAAAAAAGTGGCCCAAATCCATCCTCGCTTTTTACGGCTGCTCGTATCTTCCATGTGGCCTCTAACGCCTGAATTAAGCCGAGCCGCGAAGCGGCTTCGGCTTGAATGAATTGTTAGGCATCAACCAGATTTGGCCGCGCCCAGTAGGACAAGTATGACAGCGGCTGACGATCCCATGCCCAGAAACGCGGTAACGGCTGACAGCGCATAGGCTAAGAGCTTGCGAAGCGGCCCGGACGACAAACGACTACCCCGAAAGAACATGACGGATGCCGGCAACATGAGCAAGCCCACTAAGCTCATGTAGAAGAAGGTGGTGAAACCATCCGGCTTAGGAAGCAGGCCACGGCCGAGCGCGACCATCGCCGCTAGGGCGATGAGAGAAAGTGCATATGCAAATGCCAGAGATCTCGCCATTGATGCCTAACTCTGGAATTAAGCCGCGCCGCGTGGCGGCGTCGGCTTGAATGAATTGTTAGCTGCCGCCCGAGAAGCTAAGGACGGCGCTGCTTGAACCACCCTTGGGATCATAGCCCGACCAAACAGAGCCCCAAGCGTAAGTTTTGCCGGGTGTAAGGCCTTTGCTGAGTAGCCATCTGTCGTTCGCCTCTTTGCGCCGAAGCTCAGCCTCGTGGCTCCAGGGCGCGGAGTCGGCGTCAACAATGGCCAGATGCATGGCTTGAATGGATTCGCCATTGAAGAAAACCGCCAGGACTAACGACTCGGCCTGAACCGCAAACTTGAACGAGCACCAGGGCTCGTTCCGGACGAGCATGGACGAAGCTGCGCCCTCGGGAGAGCGAAGAAAGTCAGAGCGAGTTGTGCGAGGGGAGAGGACTGTGCCGCTTTCAAGGACGATCTCACCGGTTTCGCGATTGGCAATCATAGGCGGTTAACGCCAGAATTAAGCCGAGTTGCGAAGCAACTTCGGCTTGAATGATTTGTTAGGTGGGATTGGCCGAAATGTTGATTTGCAAGCCAAACCCGCCCGCCTGAACTGCACAACGAAGGTCGATAGTGCCACAGCTTGCGGGACCGGGGCTTGCCACAGAAACCATGCCGCGCGGAACCGCCGAAGCCAACTGCAATGATTGTGCGGCGGCGCCGAAGCTAGGGCCGAAGCCGTGAACTTGCCGATGCCTAAAACATTGAAGAGCGGTGTCCGGAGCCGACTGGCAAACAGCCGATGAACTGGCCGAAGCAGAAACCACCCCTAATTTTTACCAATGCCACCTAACACCTGAATTAAGCCGACCCGCGAAGCGGGTTCGGCTTGAATGAATTGTTAGCGCTCAGCCCGCTACGCGTCACCATCATCGTAGAACCACCCTTCTTCTGTTGAACGCCCCCAATCATCTCTACTCCCATATACCTCGTTCCGAAGCTCTTCTTGTTCTTTGTTCAACTCTTCGTCTATGGGGTCGTAGTAATCGTCATCATCATCCTCTGGATCATCATCAACGTCCGATGGCTTGGGGGCTGGCGGCGGCGGATCAAGAATTTCGCTCTTAACCCAGAGTGGAACAAGAATCTTGAAGTTGCTGTCCTCTCGCTTTACCCGGACCAACCCCTCGTACGTTCTGGCGAGTTGCTTGGCTCTGCGGCTTGCTTGGCTGAAGTCCTGGAAAAGCTCGAGAAAGTGGTACTCATTAGCAAGATGGTCATCATCACTCTCAGTCATGATCAGAACTCAATGAGCGCTAACGCCAGAATTAAGCCGCGTTGCGAAGCAACGTCGGCTTGGATGACTTGTTAGGCAGTGAGTGGCCAGAACGGTTTGATGCTGCAACCGTGCTCCCCAGCACTGCCACCTTTTGCCGAGCTTGCCACAGACTGCGGGACGGGGCTCGCCCGCTGAGCCTTGAAGCGCGGTGCGACCGAAGCCGTGGCCAGGTGGTACCGGGAAACTGCCGAAGCGGAAACCACCAGAAGGTTTAGCTCCACCACGGCCTAACGCCTGAATTAAGCCGCGCCGCGAAGCGGCGTCGGCTTGAATGAATTGTTAGGCCCCGGCCAGCGATTGCCAGAACCCTGACCACTCTTGCGACTCAGGATACTTTGCCCGAACAGACAAATGGACTGGGCGAGGTTGACGCGACCACCATGTGTCAAAACTATCCCGATACGCCTCGCCCATGCCCATACGCCAGCCGGAAGACTTGCGAGGAAGGTTGGGAAATTTGATCCACGGCGGGTGCATGTACCCGTCAGCATCAAAGTCCTGAATTGGCGGATCTGGCCAAGGATCTACCTTGGGATTCTCGATATGGCTCATACGGGGCCTAAC